>NZ_JBHYVB010000323.1:0-3398 GCF_042750115.1 Streptomyces sp. NPDC059455 | reverse complement strand
CCCCGCCCGCGGGGCCCCCCATATCCCCCCCGGGGGCCCGGGCGCCCCCTCGTTACCCCCCCGGCGCCCCCCCCGACGTCGTAAGGGTGCTGTCTGGCCGCCGTGATGTGGCCTTGTGGGGCGAGTCCGCTCGACCATACGGGCGGTATGGGAGGTCCAGTCCGATTATGTGATCGGGTGGCACGGTACCGACAACGGCATGGCCACTCCCCCCGATCCCCCGCAGAACGCGGAAACCACGAGCCCCGCATCCCTGGTGGACCGCAAGGGCTACAACGAGCGCTTCCTGGGCCCCTCCCTGCCGCTGCCCCGCCCGACCGGCCCCGACACCGAGACAACGGTCCTGCCCTACACCAACTTCAGCGTTGTCTTCCGCCCGGACCGGCGGCTGGCCGCGGCGACGGCCGTCACGATCGACGGCGCGCATCTCGTCGATGTGCCACGCGAGGACGAATGGCGCTTCGACCCCCGTCTGCCCGAGGCCCAGCAGGCCGGTCACCCCGTCTACCAGGACAACCCGCTGGACAAGGGACATCTGGTCCGCCGCCTCGATCCGGTATGGGGTCCGGACGCGTCCATGGCGAACGACGACACCTTCCACTACACCAACGCCGCTCCCCAGATGAACGTCTTCAACCAGGGCAAGAAGCTCTGGCAGGGGCTGGAGAACTTCCTGCTGGACCACGCCGAGGAGTTCGACAGGAAGCTGACGGTGTTCACCGGGCCCGTGCTCGAGGACTCCGATCCGCCCTACCGGGGCATCCAGGTGCCGCTCCGGTTCTGGAAGGTCGCCGCCTTCATGCAGGACGGTGAGCTGGCGTCCACCGCCTATGTGCTCGACCAGAGCCCCGACCTCAGCCGGGACGCCGCCGCCCGGGTCATGGCGGAGGCCGCGCGAGCCGGAGACCCTCCCCCGCTCGGGGCGTTCCGCACCTTCCAGGTGCCGGTCTCCGACATCGCCCGCCTCACCGCCCTGGACCTGGGCCCGCTCCCGGCGGCCGACCGGCTCACCGCCGGAAGGCGCGCCGCACCCCGCTGGACCCGCCTGGAGTCCTACGACGACATCACCGTGCACGCCGCATGAACCCCTCGCCCAAGCCGAGGAGAGCAGAGAGGGCACCGATGAGCGACGACTTCGTGCTGGACGTGACCAGGATCCGCGACGACGCCCGCCGGAAGTGACCACGCGGTGGCCCCGCTCGCTCTCCTGCCTCGTCGTGACCGCGCTGTCCTCGGCCCTGCTCGCCGGGTGCGGGGAGGACGACGACCACGGCCGGAGCTGTTCCGGCCGTACGGGCAGGGACCTGTCCAGCCGCACCGTGGCCGGTGGCGACCTGTGGCAGAAGAAGCTGCGGTGCGTCAATCTCGAACGCTCCACCCTGACCGGGCTGGTGTCCGAGGCCAATCTGCGGCGCGGAAATCTCTACGCGGCACGGCTGGCCGCGGTGTCGCTGGAGAACGTCGATCTGCGGGGCGCCGACCTCCGGCGGGCGGACCTCACCTCCGCCACCCTCTCGCAGGTCGATCTGCGCGGCGCCGATCTGAGCGGCGCCAGGCTCGGCAGGGGTCTGCTCACCGATGTCAGTTTCGAGGGCGCACGGCTGGACGGCGTGTATCTGCGGGCGGCGTCCCTCACCCATGTCGGCCTCAACGGAGCGGATCTGAGCGGCGCCGATCTGGCCGGAGCCACGGTGTCCGACTCCGACCTCCGCGGCGCGCGGCTGCGGGATGCCGATATCTCGACGACGAGTTGGGAGAACGTCCTCTGCCCGGACGGCTCCCGGTCGAGCGCACGGGTCTCCTGCGCCGACCATCTGGACCGGGTGGCGGACCGGGCCTCGGGTCAGCTTCCCCCGCCGTCGGCCGCCTTGTCGGTCTCCCCCTGAGAGGTCTTCCGGGCGGCGCGGTGCGCCTGCTCGAGACCTTTCATATAGGCGTCCAGATAGTCGGCGTCCGACAGCCGGGCGCAGGGCGCGGGGACGGGGTGGGAGCGGACCGCTCCGCCCTTGTGGGCGGCGGCCCGGTCGGCGATGGCATCGACACAGGCCCGGGTGGTCTCGGCCTTCTCGGCGGCGGCCGGGGTGCCGCTCGGGGTGCTCTTGTCGTGCGCGTCACCGCCGTTGGAGCAGCCGGTCAGGAGCAGGGTGATGGCGATGACTGCCGCGGCTTCGACGGTGCGGGTGCCCATGTGTCTCCCAGGTGCATGGATGGTGGGGTGCATCATCCGGCGCGGGCGCGGCGAAGTGGGAGAGTCGTGTATGCGTTGTGATGAAACGGTGACCGAACGGACGTACGGATGAACCCACGGTAGAACCCGGGCAAAGAGATGGCCGGGACGGCTCTCGGCGAACTGGCGTACCCGACCGGACCGGGCACAGGTTGTCGGGTCCGGCAGGGTGCCGACTTCCTAACGTGATCAGCGTCAAGGAAGGAGACCGGGGTGCTGGAGCGGCTGAACGAGGCCCTGGACCACATCGAGTCGCGCCTGGATCAGCGGATCGAGGTGGCCGAGTTGGCGCGGATCGCGATGACGTCGGAGTACCACTTCCGGCGGCTGTTCTCCGCGCTGGCGGGGATCTCGCTGTCGGAGTACATCCGGCGCAGACGGCTCACCCTCGCGGGGGCCGAGGTGCTCGCCGGGGAGCGGACGCTCCTGGAGATCGCGGTGCGCTACGGCTACGGCTCGGGGGAGGCGTTCGCGCGGGCCTTCCGGGCCATGCACGGTGTGGGCCCGGGGGAGGCCCGGCGGGCGGGTGCCTCGCTGAGCTCCCAGCCGCGGATGTCCTTCCGCCTCATCGTCGAAGGGAGCAGCAGCATGCGATACCGGGTCGTGGAGAAGGAGCGGTTCCAGGTGGTCGGCAAGAAGGTCCGTGTTCCGCTCGTCCATGAGGGGGTGAATCCGGGGATCGCGGAGTTCATCCGGGGGATCGGCCAGGAGGCGATACGGCGGATCGCCGCTCTGTCCGATCAGGAGCCGGAGGGGATCCTGGGGGTGAGCGACAACCTCGACCCGAGCCGGGCCGAGGGAACCGAACTCGACTATTACCACGGGGTGGTGACCGGGGCCGCCGCGCCGGAGGACCTGGACACGCTCGCCGTCCCGGCGGGGACATGGGCCGTCTTCGAGAACTCCGGGCCGTTCCCGCAGGCGCTCCAGTACCTGTGGCGGGACGTCTTCACGCAGTGGTTCCCGTCCAATCCGTACCAGAGCAGGCCGGGTCCGGAGATCCTGCGCACCCGGCTGTCACAGGACGGGGCGCGGGCGGACGCGGAGCTGTGGATCCCCGTGGAGCGGACGGCGGTCTGACGTTCCGTACCGTGGTCCCGGCGCGGGGGCCCCGGCTGTGGGGGGGGGGGCCGCCCGCGGGCGGGAGAACAACAAACCGCCCCCCCGCGGG
>NZ_JBHYVB010000322.1:0-9149 GCF_042750115.1 Streptomyces sp. NPDC059455 | reverse complement strand
TCGCCGTGACCAAGGCCGGAGCCGCCTACGTACCCCTCGACCCCGGCTACCCACCAGACCGCATCACCTTCATGCTCCACGACAGCCAACCCACCCTCCTCATCACCACCAGCAAACTCGCCAACACCCTCCCCGCCAGCACCGCCACCCTGCCCTGGCTCCTCCTCGACACCGAAGACACCCACACCCGTGTGGAAGCCCATGACACGGGGGACGTGTCCGACGACGAGCGGCCGACACCGCTCACGCCCGCGCATCCGGCGTACGTCATCTACACCTCGGGCTCGACGGGCACACCCAAGGCGGTCGTGGTCCCGCACGGGGCCATCGTCAACAACCTGCTGTGGCGGATCGGGACGTTCGGCTGGACCGAGCATGACCGCTTCCTCATGCGGACACCGATGAGTTTCGACGTCTCGGTGTGGGAACTCTTCTGTCCGCTGCTCACCGGCGGAAGCATCATCGGCACCGACCCCGATCACCACGCCGACCCTGGCCATCTGCTGTCCGCCGTCGAACGTCACGGGGTCACGGTGGTGCACTGTGTGCCGACCCTGCTGCGGTTGCTGCTGGAGTGGGAGGGGGCACGGCGCCTCTGCGCCTCCGTACGCCACGTCGTCTGCGGTGGCGAACCGCTGACCGCCGATCTGCGTGACTCCTTCGTCGCCACGCTTCCGCATGCGCGGCTGCACAACTCTTACGGACCAACCGAGACCACCGTCGACACGACGGGACACCTCACCACTCCCGAGGACACGGGCCCGCCACCGATCGGCACACCCGTCGGCAACACCCGCTTGGTTGTGCTGGATGCGGGGTTGGGGTTGGTTCCGGTGGGTGTGGTGGGCGAGTTGTACGTGACGGGATGCGGAGTGGCGCGGGGGTACTGGGCACGGCCAGGACTGACCGCGGAACGGTTCGTGGCCTGCCCATACAGTACGGCCAGCGGGGAACGGATGTACCGCACCGGGGACCTGGTGCGATGGACAGCCGACGGGCAGCTGGAGTTCCACGGGCGAGCCGACGAGCAGGTCAAGGTCCGCGGATTCCGCATCGAGCCCGGAGAAATCCAGACCGCGCTGACGGCCCATCCCGGTATCGGCCAAGCCGTGGTGACCGTCCGCGAGGACCGCCCCGGCGACCGCCGCCTAGCCGCCTACCTCACCCCCGCACAAGCTGGGGCCGAACCGCCACCTGCCGCGGAGATCCGGACCCACCTGACCGACCGACTCCCCCACTACATGATCCCCTCCCACTACGTACCCCTGGAACGCCTGCCGCTGACCGCCAACGGCAAACTCGACCACGCGGCCCTACCCGCTCCCACACCGGCAACCACCGGCACCGGTCAGGGACGAGCCCCCGCCGATGCCCACGAACGCACGCTGTGTCAGCTGTTCGCCGACGTACTGGCCATACCCGAGGCCGGACCGGAGGACGGCTTCTTCGCCCTGGGCGGCGACAGCATCCTGTCCATCCAACTCGTCAGCCGCGCAAGACAACAAGGACTACTCCTCACACCCCGCCAGGTCTTCCAGCACCAAACCCCCGCAGCCCTGGCCACCACAGCAACCCACACCCCCACCACGGCCGCTCCAGCCCGCCACGAAACCGGCACCGGAACCCTCCCCGCCACCCCCATCATGCGAGACCTATTCGAACGAGGCGGCCCCTTCACCACCTACCACCAATCAGTCCTGCTCACCGTCCCCGCCGACCTCAACCAACAACGCCTCACCACCGCCCTGCAAACCGTCATCGACCACCACGACATCCTCCGCCTCACACTCACCCACAACACCCAAGAACCCGAACTCCGCATCCCACCACCGGGCAGCATCAACGCCGCAAACCTGCTCCACCACGCCGACCTCACCGGCCACCCCGACATCCCCACCGCCATCACAGAACACCAGACCACCGCCCAAACCCGCCTCAACCCTGAACGCGGCATCATGCTCCAAGCCATCCACCTCACCCTCGGACCCACCACCCCCGGACGACTCCTCCTCCTCGCCCACCACCTCGTCATCGACGCCGTCTCCTGGCGCATCCTCACCCCCGACCTCACCCACGCCTACCACCACCCAACACAGACCAGGCCAACCCTGGAACCCGTCCCCACCTCCTTCCGCACCTGGGCCCACTACCTCACCCAACAAGCCCACCACCCCACCCACACCACCACACTCCACCACTGGACCCACACCCTCCAACCCCACCCCACCACACCACCACCCCCCACACCCCCACCCATTACCACCAACCAACTACACCACCACACCACCACCCTCCCACCCCAACACACCCAACCCCTCCTCACCACCACACCCGCCACCTACCACGCCGGCATCAACGACATCCTCCTCACCGCCCTCACCCTCACCCTCAACCACCTCAACAACACCACAGACACCCTCATCAACCTCGAAAGCCACGGCCGCCACGAACTCACCCCCCACCTCGACCTCACCCGCACCATCGGCTGGTTCACCACCCTCCACCCCACCCGACTCCACCCCGGACCCGCCACCTGGCACGACATCACCCACACCACACCCCACCTCGGCACCGCCATCAAAACCATCAAAGAAACCCTCCACACCACACCCCACCACGGCACCACCTACGGACTCCTCCGCCACCTCAACCCCACCACCAAAACCCACCTCACCCACCTCCCCCAACCCCCCACCACCTTCAACTACCTCGGCCGCTACACCCCCACCACACCCACAACACCAACACCAACACCAGACACAACAGACCCATCCACCACCACCCAACCCTGGCCCCACGCACCCGAAACCACCCCCCTCACCGGCAACACCCACCCCAACCAACTCCACCACACCCCCCTCGAAATCAACGCCCACACCCAAGACACCCCCCACGGACCCCAACTCACCACCACCTACACCTACAACCCCCACCACCACACCCCCCACCACATCACCCAACTCGCCCACCACTGGCACACCGCACTCAAAGCACTCACCACCCACACCCAACACCACACCGGCGGCCGCACCCCCTCCGACCTCCCCCTCCTCACCCTCACCCAACACGACATCAACAACCTCGAAGACTGGTGGAGGAACGCCTGATGGACAAGCGCGAGCTGGAAGACGTCCTCCCGCTGACCGCGGTCCAGGAGGGGCTGCTGTTCCATGCCGTGTACGACGACGCCGCACCCGATGTCTATTTGGTGCAGCTCTCCTTCGAGCTCGAAGGGCCCGCCGGTCCCGCGCGGTTCCGGCGGGCGGCCGAGGCCCTCGTACGGCGCCATCCGCCGCTCCGGGCGGGCTTTCTCCACCATGGCCTCTCGCAGCCCGTCCAGTTCGTACCGCGCGAGGTGCCCCTCCGCTGGCACGAGGCCGATCTCAGGGAGCTGGACGTGGAGGAGCGGCGCCGGGCGCTTCAACGGTGGCTGGTCGAGGACCGGGGCACCCGCTTCGATCTCACGCGTCCGCCCCTGATCCGGTTCGCGCTCTTCCGGTTGGGCGACGACCGCTTCCACTTCGTCCTGACGCATCATCACATCCTGCTCGACGGATGGTCGCTGCCCCTGGTCGTCCAGGAGTACTTCGCCCTCTACGACCACAACGGCGATGAGTCGGCGCTCCCCCGGGCGGTGCCCTATCGCACCTATCTGGAGTGGTGCGGACGCCAGGACCGCGAGGCGGCGCGCGAGGCGTGGCGCGAGGCGCTCGCGGGACTGACGGAGCCCACTCTGCTCACGTCCGCGGCCCCCGACCGGACCACGGTCCCCCCGGAGGAGTTCTCGTTCGACCTGCCCGCCGAGTTGGCCGACCAACTCGTTCTGCGGGCAAGGCGTTTGGGGCTCACCCTCAATACGCTGGTGCAGGCCGGGTGGGGGATTCTGCTGGGTCGGCTGACCGGGCGGGACGATGTGGTGTTCGGCACCACGGTCTCCGGGCGGCCCGCCGAGATCCCCGGTGTGGAGTCCATGGTGGGACTGTTCATCAACACCGTTCCGCTGCGGCTGCGGATGGACCCGCGGGAGCCGGTGTCCGCGCTGCTCAGCCGGTTGCAGGAGGAGCAGGCGCGGCTCCTGGACCACCAGCACCTCGGGCTCGTCGAGATCCAGCGGCTGGCGGGTATCGGATCGGGCGAGATCTTCGACACCACCACCGTGTTCGAGAACTATCCCCTCGACGAGGGGCGGCTGCTGGATCCCACCACGGAGCTCACGACGCTGGCGGTGGACAGTTACGACGCCACTCACTACGCCCTGGCCCTCATGGTGATTCCGGGAGAGCGGCTGCACATCCGGATGGGGTACCAGCCGGACCTGCTGGCGCGGGAGGCGGTCGAGTCGATCGCGGAGCGGCTGCAGCGGGTGTTGCGGATGCTGGTGTCGGACACCGATCCGCGGGTCGGAACGGTCGATCCGCTGGCGCCGGGCGAGCGCGAGCTGATGCTGCGCACATGGGGTGGGGCACGTACGGAGCCCGCCGAGCGGACGGAAGCGGTGCTGCCGCTGCTCTTCGAGGAGCAGGTGCGCAGGACCCCCGAGGCCGTCGCGGTGGTGCACCGGGACACCAGACTGACGTACGCGGAGGTGAACCGGCGTGCCAACCGCCTCGCCCGGCTGCTGGTGGCTTCCGGTGCGGGAGCCGAGACGCGGGTGGCACTCGCACTCCCGCGCTCGGCCGACATGGTCGTGGCCGTTCTCGCCGTCCTCAAGGCCGGGGCCGCGTTCGTCCCGTTCGATCCGGACCACCCGGCGGAGCGCCTCGCCTTCGTCCTCGCCGACAGCCGTGCCACGCTGCTGGTGACCACGGACGGCCTCGTCGAAGACCTGCCACCGGACGCTCCGCCCGTGAAGCGCCTGGTCCTCGGGGCGGATGACACCGTGGCCCGGCTGCGGGGGCTGCCCGCGCACGACCTGTCCGACGCCGAACGTGTGTTTCCGCTCGACGCCCGCCACCCGGCCTATGTCATCTACACCTCCGGATCCACCGGCACTCCGAAGGGTGTCGAGGTCCCGTACGGCAATGTGGCACGGCTGTTCGGCGCCGCCCGGGAGCAGTTCACCTTCGGTGAGACCGATGTGTGGTGTCTGTTCCACTCGTACGCCTTCGACTTCTCCGTCTGGGAGATGTGGGGGGCGCTGCTGCACGGTGGCCGGCTGGTGGTGCCGGACAAGGAGGTGACCCGCTCCCCCGAGGACGTACTGCGCCTGCTGGTCCGCGAGGGGGTCACGGTGCTGTGCCAGACGCCGTCGGCCCTGTACCAGCTGATCGCCGCCGACCAGGACCTGCCCTCGCTGGGCTCGGAGCTGGCCCTGCGGTACATCGTGCTCGGCGGGGAGGCCCTGGACCCCGCCCGGCTGGCGGGCTGGTACGTCCGCCACCGCGACGACGCCCCCGTCGTGGTCAACATGTACGGCATCACCGAGACCACGGTCCATGTCACCGCCCGCCGGCTCGGCCACGCGGACGCCGTACCAGGGACTCCGAGTGTCATCGGGCGGGGGCTCACGGATCTGGCGGTGTACGTACTCGATCCCGGGCTGCGGCTGGTGCCGCCCGGGGTGGTGGGTGAGCTGTATGTGGCGGGGGCGGGGCTGGCCCGGGGGTATGCGGGGCGTGCGGCGATGACCGCCGAGCGGTTCGCCGCCGATCCCTTCGGCCCGGCGGGCACCCGGATGTATCGCACGGGCGACCTCGTGCGGTGGGACGGCGACGGCCGTCTGGAGTTCGTGGGACGCGCGGACGACCAGGTCAAGGTGCGGGGATTCCGCATCGAACTCGGTGAGATCGAGGCCGCGCTGACGGCACACCCCGAAGTGGCGCAGGCCGCCGCGACCGTCCGCGAGGACCGTCCCGGCCACCGGCGACTGGTGGCCTACGCGGTGCCCGCGCGCCGTTCCGGCCCCGACGGCGACCTGGCCGGCCGGCAGGTGGAGGAGTGGCGCACGGTCTACGAATCGCTGTACCGGGACCGCGCCGCGACCGTCCTGCGGGAGGACTTCGTCGGCTGGGACAGCAGCTATGACCAGCGGCCCATTCCGCTGCCGGAGATGCGGGAGTGGCTGACCGCGACCGTCGACCGGATCATGGAGCTGGAGCCGTGCCGGGTGCTGGAGATCGGGGTCGGCACCGGGTTGCTCATGGCGCGCCTGGCACCGCGCTGTGAGGCGTACTGGGCCACCGATGTGTCTCCCGCGGTGATCGGCCATCTGCGGGAGCGGATCGCGCACGATCCGGCCCTGGCGGACCGCACACAGCTGCGCTCCCAGCCCGCGGCCGACTTCACCGGTCTGCCCGCCGGCCGGTTCGACACCATCGTGCTCAACTCGGTCGTCCAGTACTTCCCCAGTGTGGAGTATCTGGTCGAGGTGGTGGCCGGGGCGATGAGGCTGCTCGCGCCCGGTGGCCGGATCTTCATCGGTGATGTGCGCAACGCCCGTCTGCTCCGCTGCTTCGCCACGGCCGTCGCCCTGGCTCAGGCCGCGCCCGGCACGACGAACGAGAGCCTCCGGGCCACGGTCGACAAGGCGATCCGGCAGGAGCGCGAACTCGTCGTCGACCCCGCCCTCTTCGCCACCCTTCCGTCCCGGCTGCCCGAGGTGGCGGCGGTCGATGTGCGCGTCAAACGTGGCCATGCGAGCAATGAACTCACCCGCCACCGTTACGACGTGGTCCTGGTCAAGGCGCCCGCCACGGGGGTTTCGGGCGCCGGGACGGAAGGGATGGCCCCCACGGACGCCACGGACGGGACGTCTCGGGTGGCCGACGCGGTGGCGCGTCAGTGGGGCGAGGAGGTGCGCACCGCCACCGAAGTGGCGGAGACCCTGGAGCGCCTCCGGCCCCGGATGCTGCGCGTGAACGGCATACCCAACGCCCGGCTCGCGCACGAGCTGGAGGCGTTGCGGCAACTGCGGCACGGAGTGGCGCCGGACGCCGTCCGCGAGGCCGCCACCGCGGGGCCGGAGCCCGAGGCGTCCGCTCCGGAGGCCCTGCACGACCTCGCGGCGGGTCTGGGCTACCGTGCCGCCCTCACCTGGTCCGACAGCGACGGCTGTCTCGACGCGGTCTTCGTGGACACGGCGGCGGGGGTGGACCATCGCGTGCTCGACCAGTCCGTGCCATCCGCGATGCCTGCGTCGTCCACGTCAGCCGCGCCAGCCGCGCCAGCCGCGTCGTCCACGCCATCCGCGCGGGGGGACGATACACGTCCGTTGCGCTCGTACGCCAACGACCCCGCGGCCTCCCATGAGCTGGGCGGACTCGTGGCGTCCCTCCGGTCCCACCTCGCCGCGACCCTGCCCGACTACATGCTCCCGTCCGCCCTCATGACACTCGACGCGCTGCCGTTGACCGCGAACGGAAAGCTCGATCGCGCCGCGCTGCCCGTGCCCGACCCAGGGGCCGACCGAACCATCGGCCGGGCCGCGGCGACACCGCGGGAGAAGACCCTGTGCGCCCTGTTCGCCGAGGTGCTGGGGCTCGCCGAGGCCGGGGTGGAGGAGGAGTTCTTCGCGCTGGGCGGGGACAGCATCATCTCCATCCAACTCGTCAGCCGTGCCCGCCGGGAGGGGCTGGTGCTCACTCCCCGCCAGGTCTTCCAGTACAAGACGCCGGCGGCACTCGCCGCCGTGGCCCGTACGCCCGACGAGCCCACCGCCGAGGGCCTCGGCCGCTCAGAAGGAGCACTCGTCCGGCTCTCCCGGGCGGAGTCGGAGAGCGTCGAGCGGAAGGCCCCGGGCAGTGTGGAGGTCCTGCCGCTGAGCCCGCTGCAGGAGGGGTTGCTGTTCCACGCCGTGTACGACGACACGGCCCCGGACGTGTATCTCGTCCAGCTCTGCCTGGAACTCGAGGGCTCCTTCGACGCGGGCCGGTTCCGCGTGGCCGCCGACGCGCTGCTGCGCAGGCATCCGCATCTGCGCGCCGCGTTTCTGCACGACGGCCTGTCCCATCCCGTCCAGGCCGTCGCCGGTGCGGTGTCCGTGCCGTGGCAGGAGGTGGACCTCACCACGGTCGCGGAGGACGAGCGCCGGGGCGCGGTGGAGCGGTGGCTGGCCGAGGACCGCTCCGTACGGTTCGATCCGGCGCGGCCACCGCTGGTCCGTTTCGCGCTCCTGCGTGGCGGCCCGGACCGGCACTGGCTGGTCATCACCAACCACCACCTGCTGTGGGACGGGTGGTCGGTGCCCCTGGTCCTGCGCGAACTGTTCGCGCTGTACGAACGGTCCGGTGACGAGACGGGCCTGCCACGGCCGGTGCCCTACCGCGAATATCTGGTCTGGCTGGGGCGGCGGGACCGGGAAGCCGCCCGCGCCGCCTGGCGCACGGCGCTGGAGGGGCTGACCGAGCCCACGCTGGTCGCCCCCGCCGCTCCGGGGCGTGCCGCGATGTGGCCGGAGGAGTACTCCACCGATCTGTCCCCCGAGCTCACCGCGCGGCTCTCGCAGCGCGCCAGGCGCTCGGGGCTCACGCTGAACACCCTCGTCCAGGCGGCGTGGGGGCTCGTCCTCGGGCGGCTCACCGGGCGGGACGACGTGGTGTTCGGCACCACGGTCTCGGGCCGCCCCGCGGAACTGCCGGGTGTGGAGGCCATCGTGGGCCTGTTCATCAACACCGTGCCGGTCCGGTTGCGCATCGATCCCCAGGAGTCGCTGGGCGGGCTGCTCTCCCGGCTCCAGGAGGAGCAGACGGAGCTGCTCGACCACCAGCACTTGGGACTTGCCGAGATCCAGCGGCTGAGCGGAGTGCGCTCCGGAGACCTCTTCGACACGACGACGGTCTTCGAGAACTACCCCATCAACCAGGGGCAGTTGCTCGACCCGGGGAGGGAACTGAGGACGGTCGACATCACCGGGCGGGACGCCGTGCACTACGCCCTGTCCCTGCTGGTCGTCCCGGACGAACGGCTGCACATGCGGCTCGGCTACCGTCCGGACCTGTTCGGGCACGAGGACGTCTCGACGATCGCCGACCGCCTGGTACGGGTGCTGGAGGCCATGGCCTTCGACCCTGATGTCCGGGTCGGGCGGGTCGACGGCTGCTCCGAGGAGGAGCGGGGGCGGCTGCTGGGCTGGGGTACGGGTGCCTCGGTGGCGGCGGCCGGGGCGGGGCGGGTGCTGCCGGAGCTGTTCGAGGAACAGGCGGCACATACTC
>NZ_JBHYVB010000321.1:0-9258 GCF_042750115.1 Streptomyces sp. NPDC059455 | reverse complement strand
GGGCCCCCCCCCCGCCCCCCGAACACCCCCCCCCCCCCCCCCCGGTTGGGTGGGCCCCCGGGGGGGGTCTTTTTTCCCCCGCCCCGGGCCTGTCCCCCCACGCCCGAAGTGCGTCCGGGGTCCAGGGGGCAGAGCCCCATGGTTCGGGAAGGGGCGGGTAGGGGAAAGCGCGCCGCAGGCGCAACCGCAGCGCGACCGCGGTGGTCAGCCGACCATCGCCCGCTCCTCCTCGGAGAGCGCGGGCGCCACCTCGCCCCTGGGCTCGGCCACCCGGTCCCGGGCCCCGCCCCGGTGGGAGGGGTCGTGGACCTCGCCGACCAGCTTCTCCAGGACGTCCTCCAGGGCCACCAGCCCCAGCACCGTGCCCGACGCGTCGGCGACGGCCGCCAGATGGGAGGCGGCCCGGCGCATCGCGGTGAGGGCGTCGTCCAGCGGAAGCTCCGCCCGGAGCGTCTCGATCGGATGCCAGACCCGCTGCGGCACGGCCCGCTCCGGGAACTCGAGCTCCAGGACGTCCTTCACATGCAGATAGCCCATGAAGGCGCCGCCGGGGCCGCGCACCGGGAAGCGCGAGTAGCCGGTGCGCACGGTCAGCTCCTCGATCTGCCGGGGGGTGACCGAGGGATCGACCGTGACCAGACCCGCCGGGTCCAGGAGGACATCGGTGACCGGGCGGCTGCCCAGCTCCAGGGCGTCCGCGAGCCGCTCCTGCTCCCCGGGGTCGAGCAGCCCGGCCTGCCGGGAGTCCTCGACCAGATGGGTCAGCTGCTCGCTGGTGAAGACGGCCTCGACCTCGTCCTTGGGCTCCACCCGGAACAGCCGCAGCACCAGCCGGGCGCACGCCCCCAGCAGCGCGGTGACCGGTCGGCACAGCCGCGCGAAGGCGACCAGTCCGGGGCCCAGCCACAGCGCGGTCCGGTCCGGCGCCGCCATGGCCAGGTTCTTCGGCACCATCTCGCCGATGACCAGATGGAGGAAGACCACCAGGGCGAGCGCGATGGCGTAGCCGAGCGGATGGATCAGCTGCTCGGGCAGGTGGACGGCGTGGAAGACCGGCTCCAGCAGCTCGGCGACGGTCGGCTCGGCGACCGCGCCGAGGGTCAGCGAGCAGATGGTGATGCCGAACTGGGCGGCCGCCATCATCTGCGGCAGGTTCTCCAGGCCCGTGAGCACCGTACGGGCGCGTCCGGAGCCCTCGGCCGCGCGCGGCTCGATCTGGCTGCGGCGCACCGAGACCAGGGCGAACTCGGCGCCCACGAAGAAGCCGTTGGCGAGGACCAGCAGAACGGCGAAGAGAAGCTGTACCAGACTCATCGTCCGTCCGCCTTCCCGGCCACGGCGGGGGCACTCATCTGCACGGGCGGCGTACTCGTACGGACGATGCGCACCAGTTCCGCCCGGTGGTGGCTGACCTGCCGGACGGCCAGCTTCCAGCCGGGCAGCTCGGCGATGTCGCCGGGGGCGGGGATCCGCGCCAGCAGATCGGCCACCAGCCCGGCCACGGTCTCGTACGGCCCGTCGGGCGCGTCGAGGCCGATCCGGCGCAGGGTGTCGACGCGGCAGCCGCCGTCGGCGTCCCATACGGTGCGGCCGTCCTCGGTGAGGGTCTGTACCAGGTCGGGGTGGTCCGCGGCCTCGTCGTCGTGCTCGTCGCGCACCTCGCCGACCAGCTCCTCGACGATGTCCTCCAGCGTGACCACACCGGCCGTGCCGCCGTACTCGTCGACGACCACGGCTATCGGCTGCTCACTGCGCAGCCGCTCCAGCAGCGGCTGGACCGGCAGTGTCTCGGGGACCAGCACCGGGGACTGGGCGATCCGGCTGACGGGGGTGCGCAGCCGGTCGTCGGACGGCACCGCGAGGGCGTCCTTGAGGTGCACCATCCCGATGACCTCGTCCAGCCGGTCGCGGTAGACGGGGAAGCGGGACAGCCCGGTGGCCCGGGTGAGATTGAGCACATCCACGGCGGTCGCCGTGGAGTGCAGCGCGCTGACCCGCACCCGCGGGGTCATCACATGCTGGGCGGTCAGCTCGCCCAGCGAGAGGGTGCGGACGAACAGATCGGCCGTGTCCTGCTCGAGCGCGCCGGCCAGCGCCGAGTGGCGGGCGAGCGAGACCAGCTCACCGGGGGTGCGGGCGGAGGCCAGCTCCTCGGTGGGCTCCACGCCCAGCGCCCGCACCAGCCGGTTGGCCACGGTGTTGAGCAGGGCGATCACGGGCCGGAAGAAGCGGGCGAAGGCGTACTGCGGGCCCGCGACGAAGCGGGCGACCTGCAGCGGCCGGGAGACCGCCCAGTTCTTGGGCACCAGCTCACCGATGACCATCTGGACGGCGGACGCCAGCAGCATGCCGAGCACGATGGCGACACCGGACACGGCGCCGTGCGGCAGCCCGACCGCCTCCACCGGCGTGGTCAGCAGATGGCCGAGCGCGGGCTCGGCCAGCATGCCGACGATCAGCGAGGTGATGGTGATGCCGAGCTGGGTGCCGGAGAGCTGGAAGGACAGCTCGCGCAACGCCTCGACGACGGTACGGGCGCGCTTGTCGCCCTCGTCGGCGGCTCGCTCGGCCTCCGGCCGCTCGACGGTGACCAGGCCGAATTCGGCGGCCACGAAGAAGCCGTTGGCGAGGATCAGGACGAGTGCCGCGGACAGCAGCAGGAGGGAAAGGGTGATGCTCATGCCGCCGCCTCGTGGTCGGCGGCGGCGCAGGTACTACAGGACGATCCGTCCATCTGCTGAGGGAGTCACTCCTCGGGTCGCAGGGGAGCCCGCCAGGGGCGCACGCGGGCGTGCGCGCTGGAGAGGCGGGGCGGGGCACTGTTCGGCCCCGGCAACAGAGTAATCAAGGATGGGGCATGACGGGCAGGCCCCTCACGCCGTTGGAGTGCCGATCCGCTCGTCGGCCGGTTCGTGGGGCCCGCCCGGCAGTGGGGCGGAAGCGGACGTAAAGGGGCTGCTCAACACCGCCGGGGCCGGGCGGTACGGGCGGGTGGCTCAGTCCGCGGCACGGCCCGTCCCGTGCCGCTCGGCGAGGGCGCGCAGGGCCCGCGCGTCGCTGATCGCGTGCGCCTTGGCGATGCCCGGCTGGATGCCCATCGCGGGCAGGCTGGTGCCGTCGGCGAGGTCCAGATAGACCCAGGGGTCACCGGGGCGCAGATTGACCCGGAGCACCTCCGCCCACTCCAGCCGGCGCTTGGTGGTGAGGTTGACCACCGTCACACCGCCCTCCTCGGCCACCACCTTGGGGCGGCTGAGCAGCGTCAGCACCCCGAAGAACAGCAGTCCGGTGAGGATGAAGCTGGCCCGCTCCCCCGGCCCCAGCCGCTCCAACAGCAGGGCGACGGCCGTGAGGACGACCAGGACGGCGACACCGACGGTCATCAGGACGGCCCGGGTCCTGGTCGGCCGGAAGGTGACGGGCAGGGCGGGGGTGGGCGCGGCGGCGGACACCTGGTCGGCCTCTCGGATGGGAGGGAACGGGATGGGGGCGGGGACGGGGCCGGCCGTCAGAGGCGGCAGGCGTGGATGCCGGTGGTGAGAATGGCCCGTGCCCCCAGGTCGTAGAGCTCGTCCATGATCCGCTGGGCGTCCTTGGCGGGGACCATCGAGCGGACCGCGACCCAGCCCTCGTGGTGCAGCGGGGAGACGGTGGGCGACTCCAGGCCCGGGGTGAGCGCCACGGCGCGCTCCACCTGCTCCACCCGGATGTCGTAGTCCATCATCACGTAGCGCCGGGCCACCAGGACGCCCTGCATCCGGCGGAGGAACTGCTGGACCTTGGGGTCGTCGCTGGGGTCGCCGGTGCGGCGGATGACGACCGCCTCGGACTCCAGGATGGGCTTGCCGATGATCTCCAGCCCGGCGTTGCGCAGGGTGGTGCCGGTCTCGACCACATCCGCGATGACCTCGGCGACACCGAGCTGGATGGCGGTCTCGACGGCGCCGTCGAGGTGGACCACGGCGGCGTCCACACCGTTGTCGGCGAGGTGCTTGGTGACCAGTCCGGCGAAGGACGTGGCCACGGTCATCCCGCCGAACTCGCTGACGTCCTTGGCCGTGCCGGAACGGGTGGCGTAGCGGAAGGTGGACCCGGCGAAGCCGAGCTGCATGATCTCCTCGGCCTGGGAGCCGGAGTCCAGCAGCAGATCGCGGCCGGTGATGCCGATGTCGAGCCGGCCGGAGCCCACGTAGACGGCGATGTCGCGGGGGCGGAGGAAGAAGAACTCCACCTCGTTCTCCGCGTCGACCAGGACCAGCTCCCTGCGGTCCTTGCGCTGCCGGTAGCCCGCCTCATGGAGCATCGCCGACGCAGGCTCGGACAGTGAACCCTTGTTGGGGACGGCGATGCGCAGCATGAGTGCTCTTTCCTTCGGTGGCTCGGTAGCTCGGTGACTCGGCTAGCTCGGTAGCGAGGGTGGAGGGCTCGGTAGCGAGGGTGGTTGACGGGGGGTTCAGAGGTGGGCGTAGACGTCGTCGAGGGTCAGCCCCTTGGCGACCATCATCACCTGAAGGTGGTAAAGGAGCTGGGAGATCTCCTCGGCGGTCGCCTCGTCGCTCTCGTACTCGGCGGCCATCCACACCTCGGCGGCCTCCTCCACGACCTTCTTGCCGATGGCGTGCACTCCGGAGTGGACCAGCTCGGCGGTGCGGGAAGCGGCGGGGTCGGCCGTGGCGGCCTTCTTCTGGAGCTCGGCGAAGAGCTCCTCGAACGTCTTCTTGGGCATCGTGTCCGTCATCCTACTTGGGTCGTGCGACGCCCCTCAGCGCCAGGGTTCGGCGACTGAGCGCAGCGTGGTGGCGGTGGCGACGGCCGCGGTGACCGCCTCGTGGCCCTTGTCCTCGCTGGAGCCCGCGAGCCCGGCCCGGTCCAGGGCCTGCTCGTCGGTGTCGCAGGTCAGCACGCCGAAGCCGATGGGCACGCCGGTGTCCACGCTGACCTGGGTCAGCCCCTGGGTGACGCCCTGGCACACATAGTCGAAGTGCGGGGTGCCGCCACGGATGACGACGCCCAGGGCCACGATCGCGTCATAGCCGCGGCCCGCGAGCACCTTGGCGACGACCGGCAATTCGAAGCTGCCCGGCACCCGCAGCACGGTGGGCTCGTCGATACCGAGCTCGCCCAACGCGCGCAGGGCGCCGTCGAGCAGCCCGTCCATCACCTTCTCGTGCCACTGTGCGGCGATGACGGCGACGCGCAGGTCCCCGCAGTTCTTCACGGACAGTTCGGGGGCGCCCTTACCGCTCACGTCTCTCCTCGGTGTTTCTGATTTTCCGATGTTCTGGTGTTTCTGGTGTTTCTGGTGTTTCTGTGGTGGTGCGTGGATGTGCGTCCGTACGGCTACCGGTTCTGTGTGGCTACTGGTTGCCGCAAGCCGATATGGGCTCGACGCGGTCGCCGTCCAGCCAGGGCAGGTCATGCCCCATCCGGTCCCGCTTGGTGCGGAGGTAGCGGAGGTTGTGCTCCCCCGCCTGGACGGGCATCGGCTCCCTGCCGGTGACCCGCAGCCCGTGCCGGACCAGCGCCGTGGTCTTCTCGGGGTTGTTGGTCATCAGCCGCAGCGAGTGCACGCCGAGGTCGGCGAGGATCTCCGCGCCCGCGGCGTAGTCCCGCGCGTCGGCGGGCAACCCGAGCTCCAGATTGGCGTCCAGGGTGTCCCGGCCCAGCTCCTGGAGCTCGTACGCGCGCAGCTTGGACAGCAGTCCGATCCCGCGCCCCTCATGGCCGCGCAGATACAGGACGATGCCCCGGCCCTCGGCGGTGACCCGCTCCAGCGCGGCGTGCAACTGAGGGCCGCAGTCGCAGCGCAGCGAGTGGAAGACATCGCCGGTGAGGCATTCGGAGTGGACGCGGACCAGCACGTCCTCGCCGTCCCGGATGTCGCCCTGGACCAGCGCGATGTGCTCGACGCCGTCGGCCGCGCGATAGCCGTACGCCCGGAAGTCGCCGAAGGCGGTGGGCAGCCGGGTCTCGGCCTCGCGCCGCACCAGCGGCTCGGCGGGCTTGCGGTACGCGATCAGATCGGCGATGGAGACGATCGCCAGGTCGTGCTTGTGGGCGAAGGCGACCAGGTCGGGCAGGCGCAGCATGGCACCGTCCTCCCCCGCGATCTCGCAGATCACGGCCGCCGGGCGCAGTCCGGCCAGCCGGGCGAGGTCGACCCCGGCCTCGGTGTGGCCATCGCGCTCGAGCACCCCGCCGGGGCGGGCGCGCAGCGGGAAGATGTGGCCGGGGCGGACGAGGTCGCCGGGGGTGGTGTCCGGGTCGGCCAGCAGCCGCAGGGTGGTGGCCCGGTCGGCGGCGGAGATACCGGTGCTGACGCCGTGTTCGGCGGTGGCGTCGACCGAGACGGTGAAGGCGGTCCGCATGGACTCGGTGTTCTCCTCGACCATCTGCGGAAGCCGCAGCCGGTCGAGGTCGGCGACCTCCATGGGCGCGCAGATGAGCCCACGGCACTCGTTCATCATGAAGGCGACGATCTCGGGGCTGATCGTCTCGGCGGCGGCGACGAGGTCGCCCTCGTTCTCCCGGTCCTCGTCGTCCACGACCACCACGGGGCGGCCCGCGGCGATATCGGCGATGGCGCGCTCAATGGGGTCCAGCGCCAGTTCGTCGGGCCATTGCGTGGCCCGCAGGGACGCGGCCGGGCCGCTGCTCGGATGCGGGTCGGTCACCGCGTATGCCTCACTCATGCTGCGTCCCTTTCACTCGCTTCTCCGCCCACGCGGCGCAGCGGCGCCGGCATCGTCGCCGTGTGCGGCCCGGCGGCCGCGTGCGCGCCGCTCATGCGGTGGCCTCCTTGTCGTCCTGCGTGCCGTTGTCCCGTCCGAGCAGCCGCTCGACGTATTTGGCGAGTACGTCCACCTCGAGGTTGACCGGATCCCCGGCCTGCTTGACCCCGAGCGTGGTGAGCGCGAGGGTCGTCGGGATGAGGCTGACGGTGAAGTAGTCGGGGCCCGCGTCCACGACGGTGAGGCTGATGCCGTCCACCGTGATGGAGCCCTTCTCGACGACATAGCGGCTGAGTTCGGCGGGCAGCGAGATCTTCACGATCTCCCAGTGCTCGGAGAGCTTGCGGTCCACGATGGCGCCGGTGCCGTCCACATGGCCCTGCACGATGTGGCCGCCGAGCCGCCCGCCCAGCGCCATCGGGCGCTCCAGGTTGACCCGCGAGCCGATGTCGAGCGCGCCGAGACTGGAGCGGTTCAGGGTCTCGGCCATCACATCGGCGCTGAACCGGGTGCCCTCCGCGTCCTCCATGATGTCGACGACGGTGAGACAGACGCCGTTGACGGCGATGGAGTCGCCGTGCTTCGCCCCTTCGGTGACGACGGGGCCGCGTACCTGGAAGCGGGACGCGTCGCCCAGGTGCTCGATGGCGACGATCTCACCCAGTTCTTCGACAATTCCGGTGAACACTTCAGTTCTCCTCGGCGAGGGGGGCGGGGGCGGCGGGAACGGCGATGGGGACGGCGGTGACGCGCAGATCGGGACCGAGCCGGGCCACATCGGCCGTCTCGAGGCGCAACGCCTGCGCGATGGTGGTGATTCCTGCGTCGGCGAGGGCGGCGGGGCCCGCGCCCAGCAGGACGGGGGCGAGATAGCCGACGACCTTGTCGACGGCGCCCGCGGCGAGGAACGCCCCGGCGAGGGTGGGCCCGCCCTCCAGCAGGACGGAGCGCACCCCGCGGCCGTGCAGCTCGGCCAGGAGCGCGGGGATCCGGAGACCGGTTTCCGCGCGCGGCAGCCTTACGGTCTCCACGCCCGGCCGCCGCGGCAGATGCGCGATACCCGCGTCCTCGGCGACGGCGATGAGCGTGGGCGCGGCGTCGTCCAGGACCCGGGCGCCGGGCTTGATGGTGGCGCCCGTGTCCACGACGACCCGCAGCGGCTGGGTGGCGCCCTCCCGGTCCCGTACGGCCAAGTGGGGGTCGTCGGCGCGCAGGGTGCCGGAACCGACGACGACGGCGTCGGCCTCCGCGCGCAGCCGGTGCACATCGGCACGGGACTCGGCGGAGGTGATCCAGCGGCTGGTGCCGTCGGCGGCGGCGCTACGGCCGTCCAGGGTCGCGGCGAACTTCCACAGCACGAAGGGGCGGCCGCGGCGCATCGCGGTCAGCCAGGGTTCGTTGACCGCCTCGGCCTCGTCGGCCAGCAGCCCGGCGTCGACCTCGACCCCGGCGGCGGCCAGGGTCGCGGCGCCGCCCTTGGCCTGGGCGGTGGGGTCGGCGACGGCGTAGTGGACGCGGGCGATCCCGGCGGCGATCAGGGCCTGCGAGCAGGGGCCGGTGCGGCCGGTGTGGTCGCAGGGTTCGAGGGTGACGACGGCGGTGCCGCCGCGGGCCCGCTCCCCCGCCGCGCGCAGCGCGTGGACCTCGGCGTGCGGACCGCCGGCCCGCTGGTGCCAGCCCTCGCCGACAAGGCGGCCACCGGCATCGAGGATGACGCAGCCGACGACGGGGTTGGGGCTGGTGTGGCCGAGGCCGCGGGCGGCGAGCGCGACGGCATGGCGCATCGCTTGGGCTTCGGCTGCGGTGGCCACCGGGTCCTCCTGCCTCTTCGGGCACGGACTCCGGGGCTGTCGAGATGACATGGAAGCGGGAACGCCGCCGCCAGCACGCCGGGATCGGCGAAGAGTCCGCATCCCGCATACGCGAGGGCGAACCGCCGAGGCGGCGCACCGGTGATGTCGCTACCGCCGCGCACTGCCTCCCATCCGGACTTTCACCGTCGGTCCAGGAATTTCACCTGGTCAACCGGCCGCTGGCGGCGGACGGGTCGCGGACTGTAACCGCCGGTTCGGATTTTCACCGACCCCGGAGTGCGCTGACGTCACTGGTACGGGCCCAGTGTGCCATGGCCATCAGCCCAGCTGGGAGGCAACCCCCGTGTGGCCTCCCTCACCCATCCGAGCCCCGGAGGGACCCCCACCCCGGTCCGGGCCAGATCCCCCACCCCGGACGGGAACGGTTTCCCCGCCCGACGGTTCGGAGCGGTTTCCGCACCCGAGCCCGGGAGGAATTCCCCACCCCGCCCCTTCCCGAACCGGGGGCGAGCCCCGGACCCCGCCCGGGAGCGGCCTTCATGCCGTGGGGCTCCGGCGCCACGCAGGTGGCGGGTGACGGCCACCCCCGCCCCCTGCCACCCGCAAGGCACCCCGGCCCCAGCCGGGTGCCGCGGCGCGGAGACCGTTTCCGGACGGAGGCCGGGGGCCTGCCCCCGATTCGAGAAGGGGCGGGGCGGGGAGAAAAAACGCGG
>NZ_JBHYVB010000320.1:0-9293 GCF_042750115.1 Streptomyces sp. NPDC059455 | reverse complement strand
TCACGAGGAGCTGCTGAAGGTTCTGGCGGATATCGCGCCGCGTTCGTCGGAGGTGCCGTTCTACTCGACGGTGACCGGTGAGCTGGTGGACACCGTCGGCCTGGACGCCGAGTACTGGTACCGCAACCTGCGGCAGACCGTCGAGCTGGAAGCCACCACCCGCACTCTGCTCGGCACTGGCCACGGCGTGTTCATCGAGGTGAGCCCGCATCCGGTCCTCACCCTTCCCGTTCAGCAGACCGTGGAGGACGCCGGGGCGGCGGCGGGGGCGGTGGTCGTGGGCACGCTGCGCCGCGACGAGGGCGGCCCGGAGCGGTTCCTGACCTCGATCGGCGAGCTCCATGTCAACGGGGCCGACGTCGACTGGCGGAAGGTGTTCGCCGGACACGGCGCCCGCCAGATCGATCTGCCGACCTACGCCTTCCAGCGGCAGCGGTACTGGCCGCAGCCGGCCGAGGACGCCACGCTCGGCAACGCACCCGTGTCCGAGGCCGACTCGGTGGACGCCCGGTTCTGGGAGGCCGTCGAGCGCGAGGACCTCGAGACACTGGCGCAGACGCTGGAGCTCGACGGAGAGGCGCCGCTGAGCGCGGTGCTGCCCGCCCTGTCGTCGTACCGGCGAGGCAGGCGTGACCGCTCGACGGTCGACAACTGGCGCTACCGGATCAACTGGAAGCCCCTCATCGACCAGCCGTCGTCCGGCTCCGACCAGGAGCAGGACGCCCCGATCACCGGTACGTGGGTGGTTGTGGTCCCGCCGGTCGACACCGCCCGTGAACTGGCCGAGCGCATCGCGCGGGACGCGGAGCGCCACGGGGCCCGCATGGTGCGGGTCGACCTGGACGCAACGGAGCCGGAGCGGTCGTCGCTGGTCGAGCTCATCCGGGCCGCGGCCCCCGGCACACCCGCCACGGACGGATCCGGGCAGGAGGGGACGCCCGCGATCGACGGAGTGCTCTCCCTGCTCGCGCTGGACGAGGAGGCGCTGGCCGAACACCCGGGTGTTCCGCGTGGCTTCGCCGCCACCGTGGCCCTGGTCCAGGCGCTGAGCGACATCGACATCGATGTGCCGCTGTGGCTCGCCACCACCGGAGCCGTGTCCGTGGGCCGTTCCGACCGGGTGGGCAGCGTCAAGCAGTCCCTGGTGTGGGGCCTGGGCCGGGTGGTCGGCCTGGAGTACGCACAGCGCTGGGGCGGTCTCGTCGACCTCCCCGAGTCGCCGGACGCGATCGACGAGCGGGCGCTGAACCGTCTGGTCGGCCTGATCGGGCGCTCCGGTGACGAGGACCAGGTCGCGGTGCGCGCCACCGGGGTCTTCGGCCGACGGCTCGTCCGGGCGCCCCTGGGCGACACCCGGCCGGCCCGTACCTGGGAGCCTCGCGGCAGCGTCCTGATCACCGGTGGTACCGGTGCCCTCGGTGGCCGCCTCGCCCGCTGGCTCGTGCAGGCCGGTGCCGAGCACCTGGTGCTGACCAGCCGCCGCGGCCTGGACGCCCCCGGCGCGGCCGAGCTGAGGGACGAGCTGACCGCTCTCGGCGCGCGGGTCACCGTCGCGGCCTGTGACGCCGCCGACCGCGGCGCGCTGCGTGAACTCCTCGACGGGCTGCCCGCCGAGTACCCGCTCACCGCGGTGGTGCACGCGGCCGGCATCCTGGACGACGGCCTCATCGACACCCTCACCGTCCCCAGGGCGCAGGGCGTCTTCCGGCCCAAGGTGGACGCCGTGGTGAACCTCCACGAGCTGACCCAGGACCTGGACCTGTCCGCGTTCATCCTCTTCTCCTCCTACGCCGGAACCGTCGGTGGTGCCGGTCAGGGCAGCTACGCCGCCGCGAACGCCTTCCTCGACGCCCTGGCGCAGCAGCGCCGGGCCCAGGGGCTGGCGGCCACCTCGGTGGCGTGGGGTGCCTGGGGTGGCGGTGGTCTGGTCGACGACGCCATGGCTGCCCAGCTGAAGCGGCGCGGTATGCCGGCGCTGGCGCCCGAACTCGCCGTCGACGCCCTTCAGCAGGTGCTCGACCACGAGGAGGTCGACGTCACCGTCGCCGACGTGGACTGGGAGCGCTACGCCCCCGGGTTCGCCGCGGCCCGGCCGCGTCCCCTCCTGAACGAACTGCCTGAGGTGCGGCAGGCGCTGGAGGCGGCTGAGGCCGAACTCGGTGCGGTCTCCGCCGGGCTGGCCGCGCGCCTCCAGGGGCTGTCGGCCGCCGAACGCGAGGCGGAGGTGCTCGACCTCGTCAGGTCGCACGCGGCCGAGGTGATCGGATACCCGAGCGCCGACTCGGTGGAGCCGGACCGGGCCTTCAGGGACATCGGGTTCGACTCACTGACCGCCGTGGAGCTGCGCAATGGCCTCTGCGCGGCGGCCGGTGTGAACCTGCCGGTCACGGTGGCCTTCGACTACCCGACGCCCACGGTGCTCGCCGAGTTCATGCTCAGGGAGGTCCTGGGCACCGCCCCCGAGCCGGCCGAAGACCTGCCGGTGGTGACGGGCACGGTCGTGGACGACGATCCGATCGCGATCGTGTCGATGAGCTGCCGCTTCCCCGGTGGAGTACGCACTCCGGAGGATCTGTGGCGGCTGGTCTCCGAGGGCAGCGATGCGATCAGCGCCTACCCGACCAACCGTGGCTGGGATCTCGACGAGCTCTACGGCCCGGACTCGGAGAACTCGGGCACCAGCGACTCGAGCGGCGGCGGCTTCGTCTATGACGCCGACGAGTTCGATCCGCAGTTCTTCGGGATCGCTCCGCGCGAGGCGCTGACCATCGACCCGCAGCAGCGGCTGCTGCTGGAGACCTCCTGGGAGGTGTTCGAGCGGGCGGGCATCGATCCCACGTCGCTCAAGGGAAGCCGGACCGGGGTCTTCGCGGGAAGCAACGGCCAGGACTACATCGGCCTGCTGCTGACCGCCCCGGGCGGACCTGACGGCTACCTCGGAACGGGCAACGCGGCCAGTGTCGTATCGGGCCGTATCTCCTACACCTTCGGTCTCGAAGGACCGGCCGTCACGGTGGACACGGCGTGCTCGTCGTCGCTGGTGGCGCTGCACATGGCGGTGCAGTCGCTGCGCCAGGGTGAATGCTCCCTCGCGCTGGCCGGCGGTGTCACGATCATGTCCAGCCCGGGGTCGTTCGTGGACTTCAGCCGCCAGAAGGGGTTGTCGTCGGACGGGCGGTGCAAGGCGTTCGCCGCGTCGGCGGACGGCACGGGCTGGTCCGAGGGCGTCGGCGTGCTGCTGCTGGAGCGGCTGTCGGACGCACGGCGCAACGGTCACCCGGTGATGGCGATCGTGCGCGGCTCCGCGATCAACCAGGACGGTGCGTCCAACGGCATCACGGCGCCCAACGGCCCGTCGCAGCAGCGGGTCATCCGCCAGGCGCTGGCCAGCGCCGACCTCGCCGCCCACCAGGTGCAGGCGGTCGAGGCGCACGGCACCGGCACCAGGCTCGGTGACCCGATCGAGGCGCAGGCGCTGCTGGCCACTTATGGCCAGGGGCGGCCGACGGACCAGCCGCTGTGGCTGGGCTCCATCAAGTCGAACCTCGGGCACACGCAGGCGGCCGCGGGCGTGGCCGGGATCATCAAGATGGTGATGGCCATGCGCGAGGGCGTGCTGCCGCGGACGCTCCATGTCGATGAGCCCACACCGCATGTGGACTGGACGGCGGGCGAGGTCCGGCTGCTGACCGAGCCGACCGCGTGGCCGGTGAACGGCGAGCCGCGCCGGGCGGGCATCTCCTCGTTCGGCATCAGCGGCACCAATGCCCACACCATCATCGAGCAGGCCCCGGAGCTGGAGCCGGTGGAGCGGGTCCGTACGGACCACGCCCCCCAGGCCGACTCGGACGCACGTCCCTGGACGGTCACCGGCAAGGGCGCCGAGGCGCTGCGCGCCCAGGCGAGGAACCTGCACGACCATGTGACGGCCCACCCCGAGCTCGACCTCGACGACGTGGGCTACGCGCTGGCGACCACCCGGTCCGTCTTCGACCACCGCGCCGTGCTCCTGAGCGGCGACCGGGACGGGCTGCTGAGCGGTCTCGAGGCCATCGCCTCGGGTGCCACGGCTCCCGGAGTCGTCCAGGGATCCGTGGGCACGGCCGGCAAGACGGCGTTCTTGTTCTCGGGCCAGGGCGCGCAGCGCCTGGGCATGGGCCGGGAGCTGTACGACGCCTTCCCGGTGTTCGCCCGCGCCCTGGACGAGGTGTGCGCGTATCTCGATGTGCTGCTCGACCGGCCGCTGCAGGAGGTGATGTTCGCCGCCGAGGGCAGCGCGGACGCCGAGCTGCTGAACCAGACGGCGTTCACCCAGCCGGCGCTGTTCGCCATCGAGGTGGCGCTGTTCCGGCTGCTGGAGCGCTGGGGCGTCACCGCGGATGTGCTGATCGGCCACTCGGTGGGAGAGATCGCCGCGGCCCATGTGGCCGGGGTGCTCTCCCTGGAGGACGCGTGCGCCCTCATCGCGGCGCGTGGCCGGCTGATGCAGGCGCTGCCGGAGGGTGGCGCGATGGTGGCCATCCAGGCATCCGAGGAGGAAATCGCTCTGTCGCTGGCCGGTCGTGAGGCCGAGGTGAGCATCGCCGCGGTCAACGGCCCGACGGCCGTGGTGATCGCGGGCGATGAGGCCGCGGCACTGGAGATCGCCGAGGACTGGGCGGAGCAAGGTCGCAAGACCCGTCGGCTGAAGGTCAGCCACGCCTTCCACTCGCCCCGCATGGACGCGATGCTGGACGACTTCCGTGACGTCGTCTCCGGCCTGTCCTTCGAGGCACCGTCGATCTCCCTGGTCTCCAACCTCACGGGTGCGTCGGCGGGAGCCGCCGAGGTGTGCTCGCCGGAGTACTGGGTGCGGCACGTGCGGGAGGCGGTGCGCTTCGCGGACGGGGTACGGGCCCTGGAGAAGCTCGGGGTGACCTCGTTCCTGGAGGTGGGCCCCGACGGTGTGCTCACCGCGATGGCGCAGGACTGCCTGACGACCGACGAGGGCGGAGACGCACTCACCATCGTCTCCGCGCTGCGCAAGAACCGCCCCGAGACCCAGGCGCTGACCACGGCGCTGGCCGAACTCCACGTCCACGGCACCACCGTGAACTGGTCGACGGCGTTCGCCGGACACGATGTGCGGCCGGTGGAACTGCCCACCTACGCCTTCCAGCGGCAGCGCTACTGGCCGAAGGCCGGCGGCCCCATGACCGGGGACATCTCCTCCGTCGGGCTCAGCTCGCCCAACCACCCGCTGCTGGGTGCCGGAGTCGAGCTGGCGGGCAGCGACGGATTCCTGTTCACCAGCAGGCTGTCGGTGCAGAGCCAGCCGTGGCTCGCCGACCACGCGATCGGGGGCGCGGCGCTGTTCCCCGGGACCGGATTCCTCGAACTGGCCATCCGCGCCGCCGACCAGGTCGGCTGCGGCCGGGTCGAGGAGGTCACCCTGGCCACCCCGATGGTCCTGCCCGAGAACGAACCGGTCCAGGTGCAGCTCTGGGTGGGTGACACGGACGAGACGGGCTACCGCTCGCTCAGCCTGTACTCCCGCCCGGCCGACGCGTCCTCGGACGAGCCGTGGACGCAGCACGCGGCCGGTGCGCTCGCCCCGTCCGGCCCCGAGCCGGCGTTCGACCTGAGCGCATGGCCCCCGGCGGACGCGGAAGCCCTGGACATCAGCGACTTCTACGAGCGCTTCGCCGCCACCGGCTTTGCCTATGGCCCGGTGTTCCAGGGCCTGCGGGCCGCCTGGCGCTCAGGCGACGACGTCTACGTCGAGGTCAGCCTCGGTGAGAAGCACGCGTCGGACGCGGTCGACTTCGGCCTCCACCCCGCCCTGCTGGACGCCGCCGTGCAGGCGGTGACCTTCGTGGCCCTGGAGGACGTCGGGCTCTCCCGGCTCCCGTTCTCCTGGAGCGGGGTGTCGCTCCACGCCGGTGGCGCCTCCACCCTGCGGGTGCGGCTCACCCAGCTCGGACCGGATTCCATCTCCCTCGCGGTGGCCGATGGCACCGGCCGCCCGGTGGCGTCGATCGAATCCCTCGTGCTGCGCCCGGTGTCGGTGGAACACATCGACGCGGCCAGGACGTCGGCGTTCCGCGACTCGCTGTTCACGCTGGACTGGACCGCCGTTCCGGCCATCGCGCCGGCCGAGGCGGCCACGGCCAAGTGGGCCGTGGTGGGCACCGACCACTACGGACTGGCCGTCGGCGCGATCGCCGGAGCCGAGGTGACCGCCTACGCCGATCTCGACGCGCTGGGCGCCGCGATCGACGGTGGCGCCGCTGCCCCGGAGGCCGTGTTGGTCTCCTACGCACCGGGCCTCGACGACGAGGCGGCTCAGGGCAAGCCCAAGAGCAAGGCGAAGGGCAAGGGCAGGAGCAAGGCCAAGCGGGGCCTGGAGCCCGCGGGCGCGATCCACGCGGTGACGCACCACACGCTCGGCATGATCCAGGGCTGGCTCGGCGACCGCCGGTTCGACTCCTCCCGACTGGTCTTCGTGACCTCGGGCGCCATGGCGCCCGAGGACCGCGACGAGACCCCGGACCTGATCCACGCACCCCTGTGGGGCATGGTGCGATCCGCGCAGTCGGAGAACCCGAACTGCTTCGTCCTGGTGGACCTGGACCCGCAGGAGCCCGCCGAGGCGTCCAAGGCGGCACTGCCCGCCGTGCTCGCCGCCGACGAGCCGCAGGCCGTGGTCCGCGAGGGAGCGGTGCTCGGCCAGCGCATGGCCCGGGTCTCCTCGGGCACCGCGCTGCTGCCGCCCGCCGGAATACGGGAATGGCGCCTGGACATGCACGCCAAGGGGACGCTGGAGAACCTGGCGCTGCTGCCCTGCCCCGATGCCACCGAAGCCCTGCGCGAGAACGAGATCAGGGTCGAGATGCGCGCCGCGGGTATGAACTTCCGCGATGTGCTCAATGCCCTGGGGATGTACCCCGGTGAGGCCGGGCCGCTCGGTGGCGAGGGCGCCGGTACCGTGACCGAGGTCGGCCCCGGAGTGACCGACGTGGCGCCCGGCGACCGGGTGATGGGCATCTTCAGCGGGTCGTTCGGCCCGGTCGCCATCACCGACCGGCGGGTCGTCGCCCGGGTCCCGGAGGACTGGACGTTCGAGCAGGCGGCCTCCACGCCGATCGTGTTCCTGACGGCCTATTACGCCATGGTGGACCTGGGAGGTCTCCAGGCCGGTCAGTCGGTGCTGGTGCATTCGGCGGCCGGTGGTGTGGGCATGGCCACGCTGCAGTTGGCACGGCACCTGGGCGCCGAGATCTTCGGTACCGCGAGTGAGGGCAAGTGGGACACCTTGCGGTCGCTGGGTCTGGACGACGAGCACATCGCGTCGTCGCGGACGCTGGACTTCGAGAAGCGCTTCTTGGATGTGACCGGCGGGCGCGGTATGGACGTGGTGCTCGACTCGCTGGCGCGGGAGTTCGTGGACGCGGGCCTGCGCCTGCTGCCGCGCGGCGGCCGGTTCCTGGAGATGGGCAAGACCGACGTCAGGGTGCCGGAGGAGGTGGCCGCCGAATACGGCGGGGTCTCCTACCGGGCGTTCGATCTCATGGAGGCGGGACCCGATCGCATCCACGAGATGTGGGGCGAGCTGATCTCGCTGTTCGAGGGCGGGGCGCTGCGGCCGCTGCCGGTGCGCACCTGGGATGTGCGCAGGGCGCCCGATGCCTTCCGCTTCATCAGCCAGGCCCGGCATACCGGCAAGGTGGCGCTGACCATTCCGAGGACGCTCGATGGCCCGGGGACGGTGCTGATCACGGGTGGTACGGGTGGTCTGGGCGCGCTGTTGGCCCGTCATCTGGTGGTGGAGCACGGTGTTGAGCGTCTGGTGCTGACGAGTCGTCGTGGCGTGGAGGCGCCGGGTGCGGCGGAGTTGGTGGCGGAGCTGGCCGGGCTGGGCGCCGAGGCGCAGGTCATGGCGTGTGATGTCGCCGACCGGGCGTCGGTGGAGAGCCTGCTGGCGGGTATCGGGTCGGAGCGTCCGCTGTCGGCCGTGGTGCACGCGGCGGGTGTGCTGGATGACGGTGTGGTGGAGTCGTTGACGCCGGAGCGGGTGGACAAGGTGCTGCGTCCGAAGGTGGACGCGGCGCTGCACCTCCACGAGCTCACGCGCGACCTCGACCTCTCCGCCTTCATCCTGTTCTCCTCCGTCTCCGGCACCTTCGGTGGCGCCGGCCAGGCCAACTACGCGGCGGGCAACGCGTTCATGGACGCCCTGGCCCAGCACCGCCGGGCCGCCGGGCTCCCGGCCGCCTCGCTCGTCTGGGGGCCGTGGACGCAGGACGGTGGCATGACCACCGAACTGGCCGACGCCGACGTCACCCGGATGACCAGGACCGGCATGGTCGCCCTCACCCCCGAGGCCGGACTCGCGCTGTTCGACGCGACCCGCGATCTCGACGGTGCCGTCCTGGTGCCCATGACGATGGACATGTCCTCGCTGGGCGAGCCGGTACCCGCGCTTCTGCGCGGACTGGTACGGGCCCCCGCGCGCAGGACCGCGGAGGCAGGCGCCGCGAGCACCTCGGCCGACCCGGCCGCCGAGCTCAAGCAGCACCTGGCCGGGAAGTCCGAGACGGAGCGCGAGCGCATCCTCGTGGACCTGGTGTGCGACCAGGTGGCCATCGTTCTGGGCTACGCGTCGGGACAGGCCATCGAGCCGGGACACGCGTTCAAGGACCTCGGCTTCGACTCCCTGTCGGCCGTCGAGCTGCGCAACCGGCTCAACGCGATCACCGGAACGCGGCTGCCGGCGACCCTGGTGTTCGACTACCCGACCCCGGCGGTGCTCGCACGGTTCCTGCGCGAGGAGGTCACTCCCGCGGACGGGCCCGCGACCGAGCCGGTCTTCGGAGAACTCGACCGGCTGGAATCCACCTTGTCGGCCCTCGGCTCCGACAGCGAGACGCACGCCAAGGTCATGGAGCGGCTCCAGGGACTGGTGGCGAAGTGGTCCGCCGGCGGCACCGGGCAGGTGGCCGGCACCGCGGCGGCGCCGGCCGACGACGCGGATGACGACAGCGAGATCGAATCGGCCACCGCCGACGAGATCTTCAAACTCATCGACGACGAATTCGGAATGTCCTGACGTGGCGAGCTGGAACTCACAGAGTGTTTCAAGGGGCTGGGGATAGTGGCGGAAGACGAAAAACTCCTTGACTACCTCAAGAAGGTGACGGCTGACCTGCGTCAGGCTCGTCGGCAACTTCGACAGGTGGAGGAGCGGGACCGGGAGCCCATCGCCATTGTGGCGTTGAGATCGCGGGAGCCCGGGGGCGTGAAGACGCCGGGTG
>NZ_JBHYVB010000319.1:7724-9299 GCF_042750115.1 Streptomyces sp. NPDC059455 | reverse complement strand
GGAGGGCCAGGATCTCCGCATCTTTGTCCCGGTCGCTCTTCGGCAGCAGACGCAGCAGCGCGAACGCGTTGGTCACTCCCAGGTAGGCCAGTCGCAGTAGCACGGTCGATCATCATGACGCGTGGACTGTCGGCTGCGCGAGAGCGCCGACTAGAGCGACGAGGCCGACCACCGCCAGCCCGGGTGCAGGCGTCCGACCAGGGCGGATGACATTCTCGGCAAGCGCAACGTCCAGCAAGAACCCGTCGACCGCGGCGACCCTCATCCCGTGCCAGAAGGCCGCCTCGAGTGCGGGCGGAGCGATGGCGCCCGCCACACGGCGGAACACTCCTTCCAACGGTGCTGACCCAAGCTGCTGCCGGGCCCTGGTGAACGACGACTTGTTCGGGACCGCCTGGTCCATCTCGCCCATGGCCCCAACCAGGTTCTCCGCGACATCGTCGTAGGAGTCCTGCTGAAACAGCGCCAGAGCAAGCACGAAGTAGACCATGAACCGACTCGACAGAGGACGCGGCTTGGCATCCAGCCGACCACACGCGGTCAGCACCTCGTCCACCAGCTCAGGAACGATCCACTCGGTGAGCAACCCGAGCCGGACCTCATCGGATAACCCGATCCATGAATGCATGTCCGTGTCAACGAACCAGCACCCCGGCGGTCACCGTGCCTGGGAGAGGAACTACGTGCACGTCTCAAGCAACGGCATTGGCCGTTGTCCACGAGGTAGCGGATCGCGTCCAGCATCCAATGCCACGAAGTTAAGGCTCAGTTGACGGTGTCAAGGCCCCGGGAAGAGGGGATCTTGTACGTACTCGGTGCCGTACGGATGAGTCGGCCGTTGCGCGCCCAGTAGCAGAGCTGCGCGTTGAAGCCGCTCAGCACACGCCCGGTGGCGATGAGGCCGAGATGCCCTGCGATGTCGCGGGCGTGCATGGCCTGGTTGGAGTTCTCCGCCAAGATCCGGCAGACCTGTCCCCAGCGGCCGGAAGCGGCCCGGTCTGGGGCATGCGTGGTGGGGAGAGCCGGTGGATGCACGGTGATCACAATGGCGGTGATCGGCGTACTGTCGCGAGGCCGCCCGTCGCGGTTCCAGATGTCGTAGCGAGATGTACCGCACTTGACGATGCGAGCGGACAGCCGCATTCGGCTCTTGGGCAGCAACGCCTTCAGGACGCGGGTGCCAATGTGTCCTACCAGGTCAAGGTGTCCGCTCGGAGTTGCGGCCGCAGCCGTCCCAGCGACGCCAACGACCGTGTCGCGCGCGGCCTCCAGGGCCACGGTGAAGCCGGCCCGATCGGGATCGCATTCAGGCACTGTCTCCACTGCGGTCACCATCATCGAGCGCAGAGCCTGGTAGATGGTCAGGAGTGCCCACATCTTCTGGGTGAGGCCCACCGGGTCCTTCGACCGTAGAACGCGCCCTTTGAGCATGGTGTGACGCAGTGCCAGATAGGCGGTCTCGATCTGTCGGGTAGGTGGGGGGGCGTGGGGGGGCGCCCCCCCCCCCCACACCGGGGCCGGGGACGGGGTGCTGCCGACGGTCATGCGTCCTCCAGCGGAAGCAAACGATTCAAT
>NZ_JBHYVB010000319.1:6938-7714 GCF_042750115.1 Streptomyces sp. NPDC059455 | reverse complement strand
GCGCGGTCGAGGCGGGTCGGGCGCCTATGCGGCGGGGGGAGGCGTGGGGGCGGTGTCGGGATGTGCGTGGGGGGCGTGGGGGGCCGCGGGGGGGCCCCCCCACCCCCCTCAGAACCGGACAGGCGGCGTTGACCGCATCCGGCTCAAGCAGGCCCTGAAGGCCCACGGGCAGCCAGAATGGCTGGTCATCGTGGTTCACTGCCGCCGCGCCAGCGATGGCAGTGAACGTGGGTGAGTCGGAAGGTGACGGGATCGTCGGACTGGCTTCCGTCCGGTTCGGCGGTGAGCGCGTTCGCGCGTACCGCCGTCCGGATCGCCCGCAGCCACTGCTCCCATTCCTGGGGGCTCTGCGGCTGCTGGTCGGCGTGCAGGAGAAGGGTTCCGCAGAGCGGGCACCGGCCGTGCTGTCCTTGGAGCAGACTCAGCAGGCGCGGGCTGAGCGGGGGCTTGTTCCTGCGTCGCCGCGAGGCCCAGTACTCGGTCAGCGCCGGGTCGTCCACGGACGCCCCTTTGATGACCAACTGATGTCTGACGATCCGGGTCCAGGCGAACTTGGTGAGATAGCGGCCGCTCTCGCGGTCACCGAACACCCACCGGTCCTGCCGGGACTCGTTGAACCGGCCGAAGTACCGGGCGGTCACCCAGCCGTTCGGCTTGTTCGGGTGTGTGTGCCGGGCCCATTTGTAGACCAGCCTCCACACGTGGTGTGTGGGGGGGGGGTGTTTCTCCCCGCCGTGCGCCCGCCCCCTCAATTGGAGTGCCGCCCCGCGGGAGTG
>NZ_JBHYVB010000319.1:0-6928 GCF_042750115.1 Streptomyces sp. NPDC059455 | reverse complement strand
GGGTTGGGTGTGGGGGGGGGGGGCGCCGGCCAAATTTCCACCCCCCCCCCCCGGGGGTGGCCCCCCCCGGTGAAACCCCCCGCCCCCCCCACCACTCCCCGAAAGTAGGCAGCCCAGCCCCGGATGATCGGGTTGAGCTTGGCGATCACCGCCGCCGCGTTCTGTCCTCGAAGGGCCAGCACTTCGGTGGTGAGCCGTGCCCGGATCCGTCGCACGGATGCTTTGCTCGGCTTGATCAGCAGCATGCCGTGGTACCGGCGGACGGTGAAGCCCAGGAAATCGCAGCCCTCATCGAGGTGCGCAATGCGCGTCTTGTCCTCGTTGAAGGCCAGACCCCGGGGCCTGAGCCACCGGGCTAGCCGCTCCTTGACCTGCTGAGCCTCGTCATAACTGTGACAAAGCACCACCAGGTCGTCGGCGTACCTGATCAGGGTCGGTGAGCCCACTGCCAGTTCACCGGCCCGTGGGCCGGTGAGCCGGTAGCGGACTCCGGCAGCCTCTTCCATCCCGTGCAAGGCCACGTTCATCAGCGCCGGGGAGATGATCCCGCCTTGCGGAACCCCCTCCTCGGTCGGGGCGAAGGCGCCGCGGTCGAGTACTCCCGCCTTGAGCCACTGCTCGACCAGTCCCCGGGCGGGGAACTGTCCGATGGAGGCCATGAGGCGGTCATGGTCGATGCGGTCGAACGCCGCTGCCAGGTCCGCGTCAAGGACCCACTGGCGCTTCGGGCTCTTGCCCTTGGCAGCCAGGAAGATCGCTCCGATCGCGTCATGGCAGCCACGGCCGGGACGAAATCCGTAGGATCTCGGCTCGAACCGTGCCTCCCACTCGGGTTCCAGCGCGTTCAGCGTCACGGCTTGAAGACACCGGTCGATGATCACAGGAATTCCGAGGCCGCGCTGACGGCCGTTGGCCTTGGGGATATAGACCCGCTTGACGGGCAAGGGCCTCCACGGAGCTGCCCGGCGCTGCATCCAGTCGGCCAGTTCGGCCTTCCCCTGGGGCAGCAGGACAACCCGGCCGTCGATCCCTGCCGTCTTGCGGCCAGCGTTGATCTCCGTCACCCGCCGCACGCTCACCAGCGTATTGGAGCGGGAGCGGAGCATCAGTTTCTGGAGATTGCGGACCTTCTTGAGGTCCCCTGCCTGTGATGCCGTGAAGATCCGCTGCCTCAGCCGCCGTACTTCGTCCTCCGCGCCCTGCCAGTCGATCGACTGCCAGTCGGTGAAGTCGTCCTCAGGTCCGTTCGCCGTGACGGCACTGTCGTCCTGGACGGTGTCCGTCACGGAAGATGTTGTCGCCACGGTGTCCAACTTGCCCTTCGGTTCCAGCGTTGATGGCCATCGAGTCCTCACAGGCCCACCTGACCCACGTCAGCACCCTTTCGGGTCCGGGCAGAGCCCGTATCCGGCCGGTTATGCGGAGCGGCCAGCGGAGATGCTGGTCATCTGCCCCGGTTTCCCGTTGCCTTTCGGCGACCGGCGTTGGCTTCTTGGGCCATCCTGTGCCCGCTGGGGAGTTGGGCCTTCCTCACGGTCGGCTGACCGGACACTTACGTGTCCGGACCCCAGTGGGGTTTCCACGTTCCACACGAGTGAGATACGACCGGGGTGGGTGCCCCCTAAACTCCGGGACGGCGATGCTCTCCCGGCTGACGTTGGGTCCTCAGCCGGCGCCTGCCGCTTCTCAGCGACCAGTCCTGCACCCCGCTGGAGCAATCCATCGGCGGGGCCCACGATCACGAAGCATCATCAGGGGTTCACTCGCGTTCACCCGTCCGGTCTTCCCCTTGCCTGTGGCTCCCGGATGGAACAGGGGCCCTTGGGCTTCTCCTCCGGGCTTCACACCCCGCCGTTACCGGCGACGCATGCCAGAGTGGGGACGGGCCCTGAGCACTGGCCCGGAACTATCCTGTCGACAGCAACTGTCGTCCTCCTTCAGGTAATTCACTCAATCTCGTGCGACTTCGTGTCGCGCCCCAGCGCTCGTGATAGAGACCGACCAGGCGGTCTGCTGGGTCGGTGCGGTGGTCGCTCAGCGTGGTGAGCAGACGATAGGTTCCGCCGAAGTCGTCGCCGTCGGCGGTACGGGAGCGGATCTCGGCCTCGATCACCCTCAGTCGGACGCCCCCGATCCGGGTGAGGTAGGAGCCGTCGGGCAGCAGCGCGAGCACCGGTGGACGCCGGGTGCTGGTGGCACGGATCAGCAACTGCCGTCGAAGGCGACCGTCCGCCAGCGGCGGTAGCGCACTCCGGGGGTGGATGGCTGGGCCAACGGGCCCGCCAGCACCTCGAACAGCCGCTGGAACGGGACCACTCCGATCCTCCGACGCAGATCGCGAAGGGCCCTCTCCGACGTCTGCGGCACCGCGGCGGCCAGTCCGGCCACTAGTTTTCCCCACACCAGCCCGGCACCCAGGTACTCGAACAACCCGAGCGCGAGCACCAAGTACACCCCGACGCGCGAGGGGAGACTGCGCAGCCGGCGCTCGCGCGTCCCGGTCTCCTCCAGCACCGCATCCACCAGCTCGGTCGGGATGACCTGCGTCAATTCACCGACGTGTCCGGGCGCGAACACGTCATCGATTCTGTACGTGACAGACTGTGTCACAGGGCCTCTGCTCTCTCAGGAAGATCTTGGTCGATCCCCTGGATAGCAGAGGCCCGTCTCACGTCGCGGTCGCACTTGACACCGTCAACTGAGCCTTAACTTCGTGGCATTGGTCCAGCATCACGCGGTGGCAGTACCCCTCCGGCTGTCCACCCCGGCCGCGCAGCCAGGCCGGCACCCGCAGCAGCGGCCGGACCGTCTCCCATTCCGCGTCCGTCATGTCCGACGGATACCGCCGAACACGTTCTAGCCGATCGGCTGCGTTTCCGAACTGGTGGGCGACACAATCACACGACAGTGCAGCCGAGTTGAGCTCCACCGGCGCGAGCACGTAGAACTGCGGCAACAGGGTCTCCTGGATCTCGGTTGGCTTCGCAACCCCGAGCTACCAAGAGGCCCTGCCTTCATGCCCGCGGCCAGCTGCGATCACCCGATCGAGACTCCTGTTCGACGCGCACCCCTCAAGATCGGAATGACAACAGCCACTCAACCCGCCCACGTGGAGCGACATCTCCCTTGCCTTGATCGATATCGACGTGTTAACGCAGATTGTCCGCCACTCCTCGCGCCCTGCGCGCGTCACAGAGAGGAGCGGACCCTTCAGTTGGTTACTGACCACTAACGAATCTGGCCTCACTCTCGGGCCTTGACCTCGCTCTGGCCACCTCATACGTTATTGCCGAATAACATTCGACGGAAGGGTAGGTCGGTATGGGCTTCATCCTCGTGAACACCTGCAACGCCCCTGCCTCCCAAGCTGCCCGCGAGGTGTGGAATGACTGAGCAACTGCAAGGGGTGGACGCAGCTGCCTTCCGCTCGGCGCTGTCCCGCTTCCCCTCAGGCGTGACAATCGTGACGACTCGCAGTGCCGGGGGCACGTTGCACGTATTCACCGCGAGCTCCTTCGCGGCGTTGTCGCTGGACCCGCCGCTTGTTCTCGTGTGTCCGGACCAGGGAGCGGACTGCTTCGCTGCCTTCATAGCGGCTGAGCAGTTCGTCGTGAACATCGTTACGCCCGCACATGCGAAGTTGGCGAAGAAGTTCGCCACGAAGGGCGCGGACAAGTTCGCCCACGGAACCTTCGAGTCTGACGAGGGCGGCTACCCGGCCCTGCCCGACGCAGCAGCGGTCATCCGCTGCGAGCTGGAGCAGGCTGTGCCCGGCGGAGACCACGTAATTCTTATCGGCCGGGTCCACGACGCACAGATAGGCAGCGGCGAGCCGGTGACATGGTGCAAGGGCGACTTCCTCCGCCTTGGGGAGAGTGCTACATGAAGTACACCGGGCAGTGCGACCCTCCGCTCGGTCCGGTGAATGATCCCGTGAAGATCGGGAACGTGCTGCGCCCGGTAGCCGACGTCGACGCCGCTATGCGCTTCTACATCGAAACGTTCGGACTCGCTATGAAGTTCGTTGATGGCGACCGCTACGCCGCCCTCGACGCTGGCGGCACAACCTTGGCCCTGGCCGGCCCGACCGAGGACGTTACGGGCGGCATGCCCGCCGCATCATTCAAGGTTCCCAATGTGAACTCCGCGCTCGGCGCCCTCGTCCAGGGCGGCGGGGCCATTGTTCGGGAACCGGAGCAGGGCCCCCACGAGGTTCGGGCCGTGGCTCGAGACCCATGGGGCAACACCGTGGTGATCTACGGGCCGCGGTAGGCGGTCAGTTCCGGTCCCGGGGGCCCGAACGTGCGAAGCCCGACGCGCTCAGCATTTCGTCCTCATGCATCTTCCCTGCGCTGATCTACACCTTCTTCTGGCCGAGGTTCAATCGCAGAGGGCTTCTCTGGTCGGTCTATGGAGGGCTGGCACTGTGTCTCCTGTTCACGATTGGCTCACCGGTCGTCTCAGGGACTGAGAGTTCGCTATGGCCGACACTGGACCTCAACTGGTACCCCTATTACAACGCAGGATTGTTTTCCACGCCAGCGGCACTCTTTCTCGGATGGCTCGGAACTCTCACCTCGTCGAGGCACAACGGAACAAAATCGCGTGAAGCGTATAGGGCAGAAAGTTGGGTCGGGTCCGCGGCCACGGCTAGGAACTATCGATTCAACTCCGGGCTTGCGCGGATACGCGCTGCCCCAAGCAGCAAGAAGATCACGCCCTACTAGAGGCCGAACACCCTCCCTCATTACGGGAGGGCAAGTTGGCCTAGTCATACGGGACAATTGTTGTCTGCATGTCGGGAGAGCCATAAAGTGAACGAGCATCCGTCAATCGCCAAACTCAAGGAAGAGCGCAGGTTCGCACCCCCCGCCGACCTGGCCGCAGGCGCCAACGTCACCGCGGAGGCGTATGAACAGGCCAAGGCTGACAGGCTCGGCTTCTGGGCCGAGCAGGCCCGCCGGCTGACCTGGGCCAAAGAGCCTACCGAGACGCTGGACTGGTCGAACCCGCCGTTCGCGAAGTGGTTCAAGGACGGCGAGCTCAACGTCGCGTACAACTGCGTGGACCGGCATGTGGAGGCCGGACACGGCGACCGGGTCGCCATGCACTTCGAGGGCGAGCCCGGCGACAGCCGCGCGATCACCTACGCCGAGCTCAAGGACGAGGTCTGCAAGGCCGCCAACGCCCTGCTGGAGCTGGGTGTCCAGAAGGGCGACCGGGTCGCGGTCTACATGCCGATGATCCCGGAGACGGCGGTCGCGATGCTGGCCTGCGCGCGTATCGGCGCGGCGCACTCCGTCGTCTTCGGCGGCTTCTCGGCGGATGCTATCGCCACCCGGATCCAGGACGCGGACGCCAAGGTCGTCATCACTTCCGACGGCGGCTACCGACGCGGCAAGCCGACTGCGCTCAAGCCGGCCGTGGACGACGCGGTGGCGCGTGTGGAGAACGTCGAGCATGTACTCGTCGTCCGGCGCACCGGTCAGGACGTGGCCTGGGACGACAGCCGCGACGTGTGGTGGCACGAGATCGTCGAGCGGCAGAGCGCCGCGCACACGCCTGAGGCGTTCGAGGCGGAGCACCCGCTGTTCATCCTGTACACGTCCGGGACGACGGGTAAGCCGAAGGGCATCCTGCACACGTCCGGCGGCTACCTCACCCAGACCGCATATACCCACCACTCCGTCTTCGACCTCAAGCCGGAGACGGACGTCTACTGGTGCACCGCCGACGTCGGCTGGGTGACCGGGCACTCGTATGGCGTGTACGGGCCGCTGGCGAACGCCGCGACGCAGGTCATGTACGAGGGCACGCCGGACGCACCGCACCAGGGCCGGTTCTGGGAGATCGTGCAGAAGTACGGCGTGACGATCCTGTACACGGCGCCGACCGCGATCCGTACGTTCATGAAGTGGGGCGACGACATCCCCGCGAAGTTCGACCTCGGCAGCCTGCGGTTGCTGGGTTCCGCAGGTGAGCCGATCAACCCCGAGGCGTGGATCTGGTACCGCAAGAACATCGGCGCCGACCGCACCCCGGTCCTCGACACCTGGTGGCAGACCGAAACCGGCGCAATGATGATCTCGCCGCTGCCGGGCGTCACCGAGACCAAGCCCGGCTCCGCGCAGAACCCGCTGCCCGGCATTTCCGCGACCGTCGTCGACGACAAAGGCAACGAGGTGCCCGACGGTGATGGCGGCTACCTTGTGCTGACCGAGCCGTGGCCGTCGATGCTGCGCACCATCTGGGGCGACGACCAGCGGTTCCTGGACACGTACTGGTCGCGGTTCGAGGGCAAGTACTTCGCCGGTGACGGGGCGAAGAAGGATGACGACGGGGACATCTGGCTGCTGGGCCGGGTCGACGACGTCATGGTGGTGTCTGGGCACAATATCTCCACCACGGAGGTGGAGTCGGCGCTGGCGTCCCACCCTTCGGTCGCCGAGGCGGCCGTCGTCGGCGCAACGGACGAAACGACCGGGCAGGCGATCGTCGCCTTCGTGATCCTGCGCAGTACGGCTGCCGAGACAGAAGACCTGGTCGCCGACCTGCGCAACCACGTCGGCGCCACCCTCGGCCCGATCGCCAAGCCGAAGCGGATCCTGCCGCTGGCCGAGCTGCCGAAGACCCGCTCCGGCAAGATCATGCGCCGGCTGCTGCGGGACGTCGCCGAGAACCGCCAGCTCGGTGATGTCACCACGCTGACCGACTCGACCGTCATGGACCTCATCCAGGCGAAGCTCCCGGCGGCGCCGAGCGAAGACTGAGCGAGGAACGCGTCCGGAGGGCACCCGGCGACCGCGCCAGGTGTCCTCCGCGAACGTGTATGGCGGAGCCCGCCGATATAAGGGCTCGCAGGGAATCAAGGTGTTGCTTCGCGTGATGCGGCTCGTTGTTGTGATATGAGCGTCTCCGATGAGGTCCG
>NZ_JBHYVB010000318.1:1999-9304 GCF_042750115.1 Streptomyces sp. NPDC059455 | reverse complement strand
GGCCCCGGCGCCCGCCCCGGCCCCGGCACCCGCGCCGGGGTGGCGCGAGTGCCGGGCCCAACGGACCAGCGTCAGGCGGCGTCGCCGCGGGTGGTGGCGGCTCGGCGGCGGCGGGCCAGGACGACGGCGCCGCCGCCCACGGCCAGTAGGAGGGCGCCACCGGCCACCAGGTACGGCGTGGCCGAGCTGCCGCCGGTCTCGGCCAAGTGCTCCGGCTTGGGCTCAGGCTTGGTCTGGGAGCCCACGCTCGGGCTGGGCTCGACCGCCGCGGCCACGGGCGACTCACAGGTCGCCCGGGCGAGGGTGACCTGCCCCTCGACCTCCGAGACGTTCAGCTTGAGCGGGTTCACGGAGACCTTCAGGTTGAGGGCCGTGGCCGCCGCCGTGCGCGAGGTGGTGGCCGTCCGCGACAGGTCGAGCCGGACCTGGCCGAGCGACGGCACATCCACTGTGGTGGTGCCGCTCGCGCGCAGGGTGACCTTCTGACCGAGCACGCTGACGCTGCCGAGCAGGTTGGAGTGGGCGGTCGGCCGCTTCCCGACGGCACACACCGCCTTCGAGGTCACCTGCTCGACCGTGATCAGCGGCACCGCGGCCAGGCCCGGGACATGCACCTGGGCGTTGACGAGGTTGGCGTACCCCTCGGCGCGCTGCTTGTCCGCGGCGGCCCGGGCGGTGGCCACATCGGCCCGCAGGACACTGAACGGCCGACCCCCGTCCACGCCGTCCAGGGTCGCGCTGAGCGCCGTCTTGCTGGCGGTCGCGGGCGCGTGCACATCGTTCAGCACGACCGAGAGCGGAGCCCTGAGGGTCTTGTTGAGCAGGGAGACATCGAGATCGGTGCGGAGCACGACCGCACCCGCCTTACCGGTGGTCGCACCGGTGTCGGCCTGCGCGGTCGTCGCGGGCAGCAGGCCCAGGACGGAGACCGCGGCAGCGGCGGTGGCGGCCGCCAGACGGCGGGTGGGCATGCCGAAGTAGGTGTTACTGGAACAGGACACGTGAGTGGACCCCCACAGGAGACATGGAGCCGCCGGCGCCTGCCGCGGGGGACTCCACGGGCGCCGACGGCCTCGACCACGCCATATTTGCGCACCGACGGTAAACAGGCAGACACATGATGTCCGTTCATCCCAAAGGGTGTGGTTCGCCGCCCAGTTCGAACCACGTTCCCTTCCGGCACCCCTCGCCCCACCTGTCCCCCGCCCGTATCGGCCCCGCATACCCCGTCAGCCGACGACCCGCCCCCGCAGCACCACCCGCCGCGGCGTCGTCAGCACCCGCACATCGGTGCGCGGATCCGCTTCGTAGACGACGAGATCGGCGGAGGCGCCCTCGGCCAGCCCCGGCCGCCCGAGCCAGTCCCGTGCCTCCCAGGTCGCCGCCGAGAGCGCGTCCCGCACCGGGATGCCCGCCTTCACCAGTTCGGCGACCTCCTGCCCGACCAGTCCATGGGCCAGGCCGCCGCCCGCGTCGGTGCCGGTGTAGATCGGGATGCCCGCGTCGTAGGCCGCCCGCACCGTCTCGTAGCGGCGGGCGTGCAGCCGCCGCATATGGTCGGCCCAGCGCGGGAACCTCGCCTCGCCGCCCAGCGCCAGCCGGGGAAAGGTGGCGATGTTGACCAGGGTCGGCACGATCGCGACGCCCCGCTCGGCGAACAGCGGGATGGTCTCCTCGGTGAGCCCGGTGGCGTGCTCGATGCAGTCGATCCCCGCCTCGACCAGCGGGGCGAGGCTCTCCTCGGCGAAACAGTGCGCCGTGACCCGCGCGCCCAGCCGGTGCGCCTCCGCGATGGCCTCCTCGACCGCGCCGCGCGGCCAGCAGAACCCCAGGTCGCCGGTCTCCCGGTCGATCCAGTCGCCGACCAGCTTGACCCAGCCGTCGCCGCGCCGCGCCTCCGCGGCCACATAGGCGACCAGGTCCTCGGGCTCGATCTCATGCGCGTAGTTGCGGATGTAGCGCTTGGTGCGGGCGATATGGCGGCCGGCCCGGATGATGCGGGGCAGGTCCTCGCGGTCGTCGATCCAGCGGGTGTCGGCCGGCGATCCGGCGTCCCGCAGCAGCAGCGCCCCGGCGTCCCGGTCGGTCAGCGCCTGTTTCTCGCTCGTCGAGTCGTCCACCGCCCCATGGGCGTCGAGTCCGACATGGCAGTGGGCGTCGACGAGGCCGGGCAGCACCCAGCCCTCGATCAGCCTGATGTCCCTGGCCCCGGACGGCCGATCGAAGGTGATCCTGCCGTCGACCACCCACAGCTCGTCCCGTACGTCCCCGGCAGCGTCGCCGGTGTCCGGTCCGACCAGGACCCGGCCCTTGATGTGGAGCACCGCGCTATCCCTCATGCAACGCACTGTACGAGACCGGGGCAGGGCGTTGACCGGCCAATTCCCATCAGCGGGAACGGCGCCACTCGAACAACATGCGGAGCGCTGCTACGCTCACGCAACCCACCGGACGAGCCGCAGTGAGGAGGTCCTCGTGAGCGCTCCCGCCGATGACGCGGCCGCCTCGGGCACCGCGCGAGCCGTACGGATGGACGCGGCGCGCATGACGGACCCGTCATGGGATCCGGGGGACCCGGGAGACGTCTCCCCGCGGGCTCCCGACGCGCCGGAGGGCCCCGACGGCTTACCGGCCGAGGCCCTGCCGGCCGACGTCGTGTCCGCTGCCGCCTTACCGGCCGGCGCTCTGCCGTCCGACGCCTTACCGGCCGACCCACAGGCCGAGTTCCGGGACTTCTTCGAGCGGCACCACGCCGAGCTGGCCCGCCTCGCCCATCTGCTGCTCGGCAGCTCCGACGGGGCGGATGACCTCGCGGCCGACGCGCTGGTGGCGGTCTGGCACCAGTGGGACCGGGTGCGGGCCGCCGACCACCCGGCCGCGTACGCCCGGGGCGTGGTCGCCAACCTGGCCCGTTCCCGGATCCGCAGCCTGGTGCGCGAGCGGCGCCGCGTGGCGCTCTTCTCCTCGCAGCGCCCCGACCGCGTGGACGACCCGGATGTGTCCGCCGTGGTGGATGTGCAAGCCGCGCTGGTACGGCTGCCGTTCCGCAAGCGCGCGTGTGTGGTGCTGCGCCATGCCTTCGACCTCTCCGAGCGGGAGACGGCCCGTACGCTGGGCATTTCGGTGGGCACGGTCAAGAGCCAGACCTCACGCGGCATCGCCGAGCTGGAGCGGCTGCTCGGCCCTCCGGACGGCGATGACGAGGAGGATCTGTCCGCGGCGACCGAGGCCGAACGGACAGGGCGGACGGTACGAACGCTCCGCACCGGAAGCACGGGCCACACAGGCCACACGAGCCACACAGGGCCGGCCCGCCACTCCGGTCACATGGGCCACGCCGGGCACGCAGGAGCAGGAGGGGGCAGTTGATGATCGAGCATCGCGAGCGCCCCGAGAGCCGCGGCCGCTCCGAGGGCCGCGGCCACCCCGAGAGCCGTGATGTCGTCGCCGAGCTGCGTACGGCCGCCGCCTCCCATGAACCGGACCGGATCCGGATGCTGGCCAGGGTCACGGCGGGCATGGCGGCCGACGACCGGCGCCGCGCCCCGCGGACGAGCCCGCGCTGGACCCGGGTGGTGAGCCCGGTCGCCGGGCTGGCCGCCGCGGTGGCCGCGACGGGGATCGCGGTGGTGGCCACGGACGGTGCCGAGCGACCGCAGACGGTGCGCACCTCGAGCGAGCCCGTCGCGCCCCCGGCGGGCGCGGGCGCCGGCGCGGGCAGCGCGAGCGCGGACACGGACCGGCGGCCCGGGGACGAGCCGGACGCCGGGTCGCAGAGCGATGCTGAGCGGCACACTCCGAGCGCCTATCCCACCGCGGCCGGTCCAAACCACCTCGCCGAACCGACCGTGCGGTCCAAGGGCGCCATCAACAGCCATTCCAATCCGTACTGGGCGCAGAGCGACATCACGCTCACCACCGGCAGGCCGCTGACCTCGCTGACGGTGGAGCTGCGGGTGGCGGACACCGGGGGTGTGCGCTCCACCGGGTCCTGGAGCTCGCTGCCGACCGGCGATGTGACCACCGCCACCCATGTCGAGGACGGTGTGCTGGTCTACCGCTGGACGCTCCGGAAGGGCGCGACCGTGCCCCCGGGCCGGTACGTCCTCGCGGGGCAGTACAACCACGCCGAGGGCGACCGGAACACCGGCCGGGACGCGTACGCGGCCTCGGGCAACGGTGCCTCCGGGGCCTTCGCGGTGCGGGGCGACTTCCCTCAGTTCACCGTGGGAGATTGAATTCATAGCAGCTTGGCCAGAAATTCCCCGCGTTTTTCCGCTACTGCTTCCACATTCGTCTGCCCGCTTTTGTGATTCCTAAACACAAAATTTTTCACGGGATCCTGCCATCAAAATTCAAGCCGGTCACCAGCCAGTTACGCACATGTGACAGACTCCACACACGATCCGCTATGCCCCAGTAACTCCCCCACAAATCAAGGCCTTTCGGCCAACGGCCGCGCGCGCACACGCTCCCGCGTGATAACACATCGACCCCCCTCCGCGTAACCCCCCACCGCGATGCATTTTCTGATTCTGCTGGGTAAATTGAATTTGCATGACCGCCGCACAAGCAGACCTAGTCCGTAGCGAATTGGATTTGCCGGAGGGCCTGTCTCTCGACACTCCGCGCGTCGAGGACGGAGCCGCGATCTGGCGAATCGCTCGCGACTCCAAAACCCTGGACCTCAACTCCTCCTACAGCTACCTCCTGTGGTGCCGCGACTTCGCCGCCACATCCGTAGTGGCGCGCGACGCCGACGGCGGACCGGTCGGCTTCATCACCGGCTACGTCCGCCCCGAGCGCCCCGAGACCCTGGTCGTCTGGCAGGTCGCCGTCGACCACGCCTGGCGTGGCCGCGGATTGGCCGCCACCCTGCTGGACGGGCTGGTCGAGCGGGTCGTCGCGGCGGGCGTCCGCGGCATCGAGACGACGATCACCCCGGACAACACCGCCTCGAAGCGGCTGTTCACCTCGTTCGCGGAGCGGCACGAAGCCCCGCTCGAGAGTGAGGTGCTCTTCCACGGCGGTCTGTTCCCCGACGGTGCGCACGAGCCCGAGGTGCTCTACCGCATCGGTCCGGTCGGCCCGCGCGCCGCCCGGACCTGACCCCGACCTCGCCTCACCCCCGATCCCTCACCCCCCTCCTCACCCCCCTCACACCCCTCTCCCAGGAGAACGCTGTGACCATCACCCCGCCCGCCCTGAGCGTCTTCGAGGCCCTGGAGTCGGAGGTGCGCAGCTACTGCCGCGGTTGGCCTGCTGTCTTCGACCGCGCGCAGGGCAGCCACATGTACGACGAGGACGGCCACACCTACCTCGACTTCTTCGCCGGGGCCGGGTCGCTCAACTACGGCCACAACAACCCGGTGCTGAAACGAGCGCTGATCGACTACATCGAGCGTGACGGCGTCACCCACGGCCTGGACATGTCCACCACGGCCAAGCGCGCGTTCCTCGAGTCGTTCCAGAACAACATCCTGCGGCCGCGAGACCTGCCCTACAAGGTCATGTTCCCGGGCCCGACCGGCACCAACGCCGTCGAGGCCGCGCTCAAGCTGGCCCGTAAGGTCAAGGGCCGCGAGTCGATCGTCTCCTTCACCAACGCCTTCCACGGCATGTCGCTGGGCTCGCTGGCCGTGACCGGCAACGCCTTCAAGCGCGCCGGTGCGGGCATCCCGCTGGTCCACGGCACCCCGATGCCGTTCGACAACTACTTCGACGGCACGGTCGAGGACTTCCTGTGGTTCGAGCGGCTGCTGGAGGACCAGGGCTCCGGGCTCAACAAGCCCGCCGCCGTGATCGTCGAGACCGTGCAGGGCGAGGGCGGCGTCAACGTGGCCCGGCCCGAGTGGCTGCGCGCCCTGGCCGAGCTGTGCGAGCGCCAGGACATGCTGCTGATCGTCGACGACATCCAGATGGGCTGCGGCCGTACCGGCGCCTTCTTCTCCTTCGAGGAAGCGGGCATCACCCCGGACATCGTGACCGTCTCCAAGTCCATCAGCGGCTACGGCATGCCGATGTCGCTCGCCCTCTTCAAGCCCGAACTGGACATCTGGGAGCCCGGCGAGCACAACGGCACGTTCCGCGGCAACAACCCCGCGTTCGTCACCGCCGCCGCCACCCTGGACACCTACTGGGCGGACGGCCAGATGGAGAAGCAGACCCTCGCCCGCGGCGAGCAGGTCGAGCAGGCCCTGCGCGCCCTCTGCGAGGAGCAGTCCGGCACCCACTTCCGCGGCCGTGGCCTGGTGTGGGGCATCGAGTTCGAGGACAAGCCGCGCGCCTCGGCTGTCTGCAAGCGCGCCTTCGAACTCGGCCTGCTGGTCGAGACCTCCGGCCCCGAGAGCGAGGTCGTCAAGCTGCTGCCCGCGCTGACGATCTCCCCCGAAGACCTGGACGAGGGGCTGCGGACCCTCGCCCGCGCGGTCCGCGAGACCGCATAACTCTCCCGCACCGCAGAGAAGAGAAAGGCAAGTACTCACCGTGATCGTCCGATCCTTCAAGGACATCGAGGACACCGAGAGGCACGTCAAGTCCAAGTCCGGCACCTGGGAGAGCAAGCGCATCGTGCTCGCCCGGGAGGGCGTCGGCTTCTCGCTCCACGAGACCATCCTCTACGCGGGCACCGAGACGTCGATGTGGTACGCCAACCACATCGAGGCGGTGCTGTGTGTCGAGGGTGAGGCCGAGCTGACCAACGACGAGACCGGTGAGAAGCACTGGATCACGCCCGGCACCATGTACTTGCTGGACGGGCACGAGAAGCACACAATGCGCCCCAAGACGGACTTCCGGTGCGTTTGTGTCTTCAACCCGCCGATCACCGGACGGGAGGACCATGATGAGAACGGCGTATACCCGCTGATTACCGAGACCGAGGAGGCATGATCCGATGACCACGGTCACTGACCTGTACCCGACCCGTGGGGCCATGGAGGTGGCCACACCACGCGTGGACCCGGTGGTGTGGTCCGAGCCCGGGGCTCCGGGGCCGCTGCAACCGTCCGAGCTGAGCGATTTCGATCGCGACGGCTTCCTGGCGATCGACCAGCTGATCACTCCGGATGAGGTCGCGGTGTACCGCGCCGAACTGGACCGGCTGGTCACCGACCCGGACGTGCGCGCCGACGAACGCTCGATCATCGAGCCGAAGTCCAGGGACGTACGGTCGGTGTTCGAGGTGCATCGGATCAGCGAGGTCTTCGCGAACCTGGTGCGGGGCCCCCCCCGGGGGGGTGGCGCGCGCCCCAACCCCGGGGCCGCCCACGGGGTGCACCCACCCCCGCACAAACACAAAAACCC
>NZ_JBHYVB010000318.1:0-1989 GCF_042750115.1 Streptomyces sp. NPDC059455 | reverse complement strand
TTGTTTCCTGCGCTTCCCGTCTTAGTCGCCCTCCGGGCGCCGGTCCGGGGGGGGGGGGCCCCCCCCGCGGCAGATCCTGGGCTCGGACGTCTATGTCCACCAGAGCCGGATCAACGTCAAGCCGGGCTTCGGGGCCTCGGGCTTCTACTGGCACTCGGACTTCGAGACATGGCATGCCGAGGACGGCCTGCCGAACATGCGGACCGTGTCGGTCTCGATCGCCCTGACCGAGAACTTCGACACCAACGGCGGCCTGATGATCATGCCGGGCTCGCACCGCACCTTCCTCGGCTGTGAAGGAGCCACGCCGAAGGACAACTACAAGCGGTCGCTGCAGATGCAGGACGCCGGCATCCCGTCGGACGAGGCCCTCACCGGTTTCGCCGACAAGCACGGCATCAAGCTGTTCACCGGCCAGGCCGGGTCGGCGACGTGGTTCGACTGCAACTGCATGCACGGGTCCGGCGACAACATCACGCCGTACTCCCGCAGCAATGTGTTCATCGTGTTCAACAGCGTGGAGAACACGGCGGTCAAGCCGTTCGCCGCACCGATCCCCCGGCCGGAGTTCATCGGCGCGAGGGACTTCACGCCCGTACGGTGATGACCGCCGTGCGATGCCGTGACGTCCGTGCGTGATCTGAGGGAAGCCGGGGTGTCCCGGCTTCCCTCAGATCTTTTGTGCCGCTCTTTGGTGCCGCGGACCCCCCGTACCGGGACCCGCTCAGCCGGACAGCCGCTCCAGCAGCCGGTCCACATCGGCCGCGGTGTTGTACAGGTGGAAGGAGGCGCGGAGGTTGCCGGCCCGCGCCGAGACATGCACCTCCGCCTCCGCCAGCCGGGACGCGGCGCCGCCCAGGCCCGGTACGGAGACGATGGCCGAGCCGGGGGCGGCCACCGGCTGGTGGCCGAGCGCGACGACCCCGTCCCGGAAGCGGTCGGCGAGCGCGCGGTCATGCGCGGCGATGGCCTCGGTGCCCAGCTCCTCGATCAGCCCGAGCGAGTGCCGGGCCGCGACGTACGCGTACACGCTCGGGCTCTCGTCGAAGCGCCGTGCGGAGTGGGCGAGTTCCTCCACCGGGCCGTAGCAGCTGTCCCAGGGCTTCTCGCCCGCGACCCAGCCCGCGAAGACGGGGGTGAGTTCGCCGAGGTCCTCGGGCACTGTCAGGAACGCGGCCCCGCGCGGGCACATCAGCCACTTGTAGGCCACGCAGACCGTGTAGTCGGCCTCGGCTGCGTTCACCGGGAACCAGCCCGCCGCCTGGCTGAGGTCCACCAGCGTGCGGGCCCCGTGGGTCCGGGCGGCCTCCCGGATGGCGTCGAGGTCGGCGATCCGCCCGTCGGCCGACTGGACCGCGCTCACGGCCACCAGCGCCGTACCGGGGCGCACCGCCTCGGCGATCTCCTCCAGCGGCACGCTGCGCAGCTTGAGGTCGCCGCGGACGGCGAAGGGGTTGACCAGGGAACTGAAGTCGCCGTCGGCCACCAGGACTTCGGCCCCGGGCGGCAGCGAGGTCGCGATCATCCCCGCGTACACGGCGACCGAGCTGCCGGCCGCGACGCGCCGGGACGGTACGCCGACGAGCCGGGCGTAGGCGGCGCGGCTCGCCTCGACCGCCTCGAAGGACACGTCGATGATGGGCTGTCCGGCGGCCGAGCCGTCGAGGACCGCCTTCACGGCGGCTACGGAGCGTGCGGGGATCAGACCGCTGGACGCGGTGGTGAGATACGTCGTATGTGGCGCGAATTCCGCGCCCGCCAGGCTCTCCATGTCCATCCACTATGGGACGGGCGCACCCCGGCGTCCATCGCGTTTCCGTGTCGGATGCCTTCAAGCGATCCTTATACATACCCGCTGACCAGCGGCGATTCCGATGGCATGGACAGCGCCCGGGTGGACACCGACGCGAATCGGGCCCCGGGCCCGCGGGGGCGATACCCGGGGGCGGCGGGCCCGTCGCCCGGGCCGGGGGGAGCCCCGCGGCGCCC
>NZ_JBHYVB010000317.1:7118-9491 GCF_042750115.1 Streptomyces sp. NPDC059455 | reverse complement strand
CCCCCCCCCCGCCCCCCCCCGCGGCGGGGGCCGGTGGCGCCCCCCCGCCCCCCCCCCGCCCTCCTGTTGCCCGGCCCCCACGCCGGGCCCGGCAGGGCCGACCGAAACGCTTTGCCACCTCTTTACAACGCGCCGCGCCGCTGCCTCGTCTCTCCGCTCGATCCGTAACCCAGCCCGCCGAACTGCCGGGCGGACCGACGAAAGAGAGCGACTCCATGCGCCGCACTGTCCTCAGCGCGATGACACTCGCGTGCACCGCCGTCCTGGCGACCACCGTGCCCGCGTTCGCCGACGACGCGACCCCCGCCCCCCGCCGTACCCCCGCGGCCTCCGTCAGCCCGGTCCCGAGCAAGGCGCCGGCCAGTACGCCCAGCGCCGCCGCCCAGGCCCCGCGGGAGGAGCCGGCCAAGAAGCGGGACCGCGGCCAGGTCGCGGTCGTGCCGAAGGGCGCGCCGAACACCGGAGTGACGGACGAGTCCTCCGCGTCGTCCGGGAACGAGGGCGCGCTGATCGGCGGGGGCGCCGCCGTGCTCGTCGCGGGCGGCGCGGCGGTCCTCGTCGTCCGCCGCCGGCGGGCGACCGGGGCATGACCCCGTTCTCCAGGCGCGCCTTCGCCACCGCGGCGATGGCCTCGCTGCTCGCGGGCTGCGGTGGCCACCCGGCCCGGCAGACCACGGCCGCACCGCGCTCCGGGAGGAGGCCGCCGCCTACCGGTGTGAAGGCGGCGCGTCCCCTCGGGCGTTCGGTTCCGGTCGGGCTGCGGATCCCGGCCATCGGCGTCGACACCCCGGTCATCCGGCTGGGGCTGGCGCCGGACGGGAGCGTGGCGGTCCCGCCGGTCACGGCCCACGACCGCGCGGGCTGGTACCGGCACTCGCCGACACCGGGGCAGCTCGGCCCGTCGGTCATCCTCGGCCATGTCACGGTCGGCGCCAACGGCGACGGGGTCTTCCGTCACCTGGCGCGGCTGCGCCGGGGCGACCGGGTCGAGGCGCGCCTGGAGAACGGCACGGCGGCACAGTTCGATGTCAGCGCCGTACGGACCGTCGCCAAGGCGGACTTCCCGGCGGACGAGGTCTACGGGAACGTGGACCGCCCGGAGTTGCGGCTGATCACCTGTGGCGGCCCCCGCTCCGGCGACGGCTACCTCGACAACGTGATCGTCTTCGCCACGCTGACGTCCGCCGGCCCCTGACCCACCCCGGATCCCGGGCCCATGGAACCCATACCGGCGGCCCGGGATCCTCCCCTTTGAAGTGCCCTCACGGCCGAGTGCCGTCGCGACCATGGAGTGCGTTGAAACGGTCCCGTGACAGGGCGGCGTCCGAGCTGTTCGCCGCCCTCTACCCGCGCCTGGCCGGCTGGTGCCGTCGGCTCGTCGACGACGACGAGACGGCCCATGAGATCGCCTCCGAGGCGTTCACCCGGCTGTGGGCCCGCTGGACGTCCGTGGAGGAGCCCCGCGGCTTCCTCTACGTCACCGCGGCCAATCTCGTCCGGGACCACTGGCGCAAGGTGGAGCGCGAGCGCAGGGCGATGCGCCGGGCCACCACGGAAGCCGCCGTCCGCCCCCACACCGAACAGTCCGACCCGTCGGTGCGCCTGCTCGTGCAGTCGCTGCCGGAACGGCTGCGCGTCCCGATCCTGCTGCACTACTACGCTGACATGCCGATCCGGGAGGTGTCCGTACTGACCGGGCGCAAGGAAGGAACCGTCAAGGCCGACCTCCACGCGGCCCGGGAACTGCTCCGCGTCCACCTGAGGAGAAGCCTTGACCCCACGCTGTGACGACGGCCCGGAGCACATCGGCCCCGAGCGGGAGCCCGACGACCCCCTCGCGGTGATCCTGCGGCCCCCCTCCGACTACCTCGGCCCGCCCCCCGGCCGGTACGAGGCGGTCCGCCGCGCCGCGGCCCGCCGCAGGCTGCTCCGCACCGCGGCCGGGGTCGGTGTGTCCTGCGCCGTGGCCGCCCTCATCGCGCTGCCGCTCCGCTCGGCGGCGCCCGAGCCACCCGCGCGCCCGACGGTCCCGCTCGCCCCGCCGCCCGCGCCCGGCCGTACGACGCCTCCCCTTCCGTCGGCGTCCGCCGACCCCTCGGCGTCGCCCGCCCCGTCGGTCCCGTCCGAGTCGGCCCGGCAGCGCCCCGGCCGCGGGCCCCGGAGCGAGACATCCGGCCCCCGGGACGGCGCGAAGGTCCCCACCCGCGAACTGTCGGCGGCTCCCAACTCCCCGGCGCGGGTCGTGCCGTCGGAGAGCCGGAGGGAAACCGCCACCACCCCCGGAACGACCCGTCGGGGGGGGGCGGGGCGGGGGGCCCGCGGCCCGCACCGCCGCGCCCGATTCAATTAAGACAGTAGGAGGGTGAGAGAGCA
>NZ_JBHYVB010000317.1:2827-7108 GCF_042750115.1 Streptomyces sp. NPDC059455 | reverse complement strand
GGTGGGGGGGGTTCGCCCCCCCCCCCCCGGGGGGTGGGGGGGCCGGTGGGGGGGGGGGCCCACCCCCCCCCCCCCCACCCCCACCCGGGTGGGGTGGTGGGTCGCCCGGGGGGTCCCCCCACCCGGGCCCTGCCGCTTAAGCCTTCGAACCGATGCCGGTCAGCGACCGCACTTCCATCTCCGCCTGCTTCTTGGGGTCCGCGGGCTCCTTGCTGAAGACCGTGCCGAGGAAGCCGCAGAGGAAGGAGAGCGGGATGGACACCAGCCCGGGGTTGGTGAGCGGGAACCAGTGGAAGTCCACGCCCTTGATGATCGACGTGGAGCTGCCCGAGATGGCCGGGGAGAAGATGATGAGCACCAGGCCGGACACCAGTCCGCCGTAGATGCTCCACAGCGTCCCGGTCGTGTTGAAACGCTTCCAGAACAGCGTGTAGAGGATCGTCGGCAGATTGGCGGACGCGGCGAGCGCCAGCGCCAGCGACACCAGGAACGCGACGTTCTGACCGTTGGTGACGATGCCGCCGAGGATGGCCAGGAAGCCGATCACGAGCGCCGTCAGACGGGCGACCCGGATCTCGGACCGCGGATCGGCCTTTCCGTTCCGGATCACATTGGCGTACACGTCATGGGCGAACGAGGCCGAGGCGGCCAGGGTCAGCCCGGCCACCACCGCCAGAATCGTCGCGAACGCCACCGCGGAGACGATGCCGAGGAGCATCGCACCGCCGATCTCGAAGGCGAGCAGGGGAGCCGCGGAGTTCTCGCCGCCGGGCGCATTCACGATCTTGTCCGTACCGACCAGCGCGGTGGCGCCGTACCCGACGAGCAGGATCGACAGATAGAAGATGAACATCGACCAGGAGCACCACACCACCGAGCGCCGGGCCTCCTTGGCGTCCGGCACGGTGTAGAAGCGCATCAGCACGTGCGGCAGGCTGGAGATGCCGAGGACCAGCGCCAGGGAGAGTGAGACGAAGTCGAGCTGGTCCATCGCGTTCTTGCCGTACCAGCCGCCCGGGTTGAGCAGTTCGGCGCCCAGCGGGCTGTTCTGCGAGGCCTGGTCGAGGATCGCCGAGAGGCTGAACCCGAACTTGCCGAGCAGGAACACGCTCATGAAGGTCACGCAGATCAGCAGCAGGCCCGCCTTGATGATCTGCACCCAGGTGGTGCCCTTCATGCCGCCCACCAGGACGTAGAAGACCATGACGAGGCCGACGCCGGTGATGATGAGGGCCTGCCCGCCCTTGCTGTGCACATTGAGCAGCAGGGCGATCAGACCACCCGCACCGGCCATCTGGGCGAGCATGTAGAAGAATGTGATCACCAGGGTGGCGTTGGCCGCCGCCGCGCGTACCGGGCGCTGCTTCATGCGGAAGGCCATCACATCGCCGACCGTGAACCGCCCGGTGTTGCGCAGCCGTTCACCGACCAGCAGCAGGGCGACCAGCCAGGCCACGAGCCACCCCACGGAGTAGAGGAAGCCGTCGTAGCCGTGGACGGCGATCGCCCCCGAGATGCCGAGGAAGGAGGCCGCGGAGAGGAAGTCGCCGGAGAGGGCGATGCCGTTCTGGACGCCGCTGAAGGCGCTGCCCGCGGCGTAGTAGTCGGAGGTGGTCGAATTCCTGTTGGTGGCCTTGTAGACGACGAACAGCGTGATGACGACGAAAGCGAAGAAGACGCTCAGGTTGATTATCGGGCTGCCGGTCGCGCGGGCTGCGATCTGCACTGTCATTCCTTGCCGACTCCCGCCAGCTCGTGGATCGTGTCCACCTGGGGATCAAGTTTCTTGCGCGCGAAGCGCCGGTACGTCAGGACGATCGCCATGGTCGTCACGAACTGCAGCAGACCGAAGACGGTGCCGGTGTTGACCGCGCCGAACAGCTTGCGGCTCATGAAGTCGTGGCTGTAGGCCGAGAAGAGCACGAAGGTCATGTACCAGCACAAGAAGAACGCGCTCATCGGGAAGATGAACCAGAGTAGTCTCTTGCGCAGGAGTTTGAACTCAGGGCTCTGCTGGATCGCCTCGAAGTCGGGCTCCCCGATGTCGTCACCGCGATCGGCGAACCCCGTTCCGATGGCCCGCTCGGATGGCGAGGAAGCGGGCGGTCGCGCCGATTTATTCATGGTTTTCTCCGGGGTTTTTCTGACGAAAACGTCGGTTCGGGGCGCCCGTGCTCGGGCGTCAGGGGAGGGCAACCGGCGGGCCCTTGACGCGGCAAGTGTAGTAAGGCGCCGGACGCAGTCAACGTCACACCCTGCTCCTCACCGGCGCAGGTGGGCACATGTCGGGGTGTGTATCCGGCTTCGGCACCATCTCGAATATGACGGGAGAGGTCGCTGAACCGATACTTTGTCTCACCTTCCCGTGTTGTCCATTTTGGCGTGGTGTCAGGTTGCCAATGGGTGCTCAGGGTTGCGCCTTGAGGACATTTCGGGGCTCGGCGTTGTGTCCCAAGTGTCGCCACTGGTAGAACCTCACCTCGGGTAGAACGTCCCATCGTGCGCGAGCATGAGTGCGGTGAGTATGCCGCCTGGGCAGCGCGTCTGCCATTGGCATATGACGGCAGCTCTCGGCTCGTCACTCCCTCCCCCGGGGTGTTTGGATAGGTCAAGGAATGCAGTCTGCGGGGGTGTTCCCAAGAAGCCGGAGGTAAGTTGATCTGTGGGTTTCCTCGACCGCTCTCGCATCGTGGCAGGCGCGGGCTGGAATCGTTGGCTGATTCCGCCGGCGGCGCTTGCGATCCACTTCTCCATTGGCCAGGCGTATGCCTGGAGTGTCTTTAAGATACCCCTGGAAGATTCCCTAGACATCTCGGGAACGGCTAGTGCCCTCCCGTTCCAGATCGGCATTCTGGTACTTGGGCTCTCCGCCGCGTTCGGGGGAACGCTGGTGGAGCGAAAAGGCCCGCGCTGGGCCATGTTCGTGTCGCTCGTGGCCTTCTCGACCGGCTTCCTGGTCGCCGCGCTCGGCGTCGCCACGCGCAATTACTGGCTGGTCGTCCTCGGCTACGGCGGCATCGGCGGAGTCGGCCTCGGCATCGGGTACATCGCGCCGGTGTCCACCTTGATGAAGTGGTTCCCGGACCGGCCGGGCATGGCCACCGGTACGGCGATCATGGGTTTCGGCGGCGGCGCGCTGATCGCCTCTCCCTGGTCGACGGAGATGCTCAAGGCGTTCGGCAGTGACACCAGCGGTATCGCCAAGACGTTCCTGGTGCACGGCCTGGCCTACGCCGTGTTCATGTCGCTGGGTGTGGTGCTGGTGCGGGTGCCGCCCGAGGGCTGGCGGCCGGCCGGCTGGACGCCCCGCGTCGACGCGGGCAAGCGGCTCGTCACCACCGCGAACGTATCGGCCAAGAACGCGGTGCGGACACCGCAGTTCTGGCTGCTCTGGGTCGTGCTGTGCATGAACGTTACTGCTGGTATCGGGATCCTGGAGAAGGCCGCCCCGATGATCCAGGACTTCTTCCACGACACGGCGAGTCCGGTGAGCGCGAGCGCCGCCACCGGGTTCGTCGCGCTGCTGTCCCTGGCCAACATGGCCGGTCGCTTCGTGTGGTCCTCGGTCTCCGACGCGGTCGGCCGGAAGAACATCTACCGGCTGTATCTGGGCGCCGGTGCCCTGCTCTACCTCACCCTCATGCTCGAGAAGGACAGCAGCACCGCGCTGTTCGTCGCCTCGACGATGGTGATCCTGTCGTTCTACGGCGGTGGATTCGCCACCGTTCCGGCCTACCTCAAGGACCTGTTCGGCACCTACCAGGTCGGCGCGATCCACGGCCGGCTGCTGACCGCGTGGTCGGTCGCCGGAGTCGCCGGACCGTTCATCGTGGATTCCATCGCGGATTCCGCGCATGAGGACGGGCGCTCCGGCCCGGCTCTCTACACCTTCTCGTTCTCGCTCATGATGGGGCTGCTCGTCATCGGTTTCATCGCGAACGAGCTGGTACGTCCGGTGAATCCGAAGTTCCATGAGCCGGAGCCGGCGGCCCGGGAGGAGCCGGCACCCCCGGAGGAAACCCCCGATCCCATTCCGGCAGAGAGGCGGTAAACCGGTGACTGACGCAGACGGCCCTTCGCCGAACGCGGCCAAGACGGGTTCCCCCGTGGTGATGGTCGTGGCATGGCTGTGGGTGGCGGTGCCGTTTCTGTACGGCCTCTATCAACTGGCGGAGAAAAGTAGCAAGTTGTTCGAGTAAAGGCAGGCGCGCCCCCGCCAAGACCCAACGCATTTGCGGGGCCGTGGACGGGGGTAGTAATAAAACAAAACCGGGAAAAACA
>NZ_JBHYVB010000317.1:0-2817 GCF_042750115.1 Streptomyces sp. NPDC059455 | reverse complement strand
CCCACTAACAGCGCGGGGCTCTATCTGCAATGTGGACCGTTAACTGGAGGGCGCGCGCGCGACCGCGCTATGGTGTGGGCGGGCGCGTTGCCGGGCGTTCGACTTTCCCCATCCGGGGAAATCCCAGGAGAAACGGCATCGTGATACATCCCTGTGGGCAAGCCGGTCCGAGCGCGGAGCACGCCTCATGACCCCGGGCAGGCATGCGGCCGCGCGCGACCGTTCGCCGTCGTGGTGGGCCGGCGTCATGGAGTGGCGCAACTGGCGGCTGCCGGTGAAGCTGGGCGCCGTTCTGGTGGTGCCCGCTCTGCTCGCCGTGGCCTTGGGCGTCGTGCAGATCCAGCGCGACGTGGCGCGCGCCAACACGTACGCGGACGTGCAGCGGCTGGTCAAGCTGCGCGCTGGACTGCGGCCGTTGATCGGCGATCTGCAGATGGAGCGCACCCTGTCGGCCGAGCGGCTGGGTGAGGGTGGGTCCGCCGATCCGGCCATGCTCCGGCAGCAGGCCCAGCGCGTGGACCGTGCTCAGGCCGCCGTCACCCGCACCACGAAGCGGACCCACGGTCTGCGGGGAGTTTCGGCCAACCGCTACCGCGACGCGTCCAAGCTCCTGGGCGGACTGGCCGACCTGCGCGAGCGGGTGACCTCCAAGGACCTGGGCTCATGGACCGCGGTGACCGAGTACAGCAAGATCATCAACAGTCTGCTCGACCTGGACCAGGCGCTGGGCAGCGGGTTCGGTGACGCTCAGCTGTCCGGACCGGCCAGCGCGCTGTACGACCTGGAGATGGTCCAGGAGCAGGTGCACCTCCAGCATGTGATCGTGATGGTGGCACCCAAGCCCGGCAGGCTGGAGGACCCCAAGCTCATCAGGGCGCTCCAGGAGTCCGACATCCGCTTGCGGGACAAGCTGAGCGACTTCCGCGCCGTGGCCACCGCGGGGGACCAGCGCGCCTACGACCGCACGGTCACCGGCCCGGAGGTCGACCGGCGCGCCAAGCTGCTGGACGGCGTGCTGTCCCAGGCGGGCTCGCTGAACGCCGGGCAGAACGGCGACGGCGCCCCGCCGTTCTCCGACCGCACCTGGCACCGCAGTTCGGAGGCGCACGGAAGCCTCATCAACACGGTGGAGAAGCGGCTCGCCGACCGGCTCCGCGTGACCTCCGCCAAGCTCCAGGACGAGACCAGCGACCGGGCCGGTGCGGAGTCCGTGCTGCTCTTCGCCGTGCTCCTGCTCGCCTTCGCCATCGGCATCGCCATCGCCCGGCATCTGCTGCGATCGCTGACCGTGCTGCGCTCCACCGCGCTCGACGTGGCCGAGCGCCGGCTCCCGGAAGCGGTGTCCAGCATCCGCGAGGGCGAGGCGTCCAGCACCGCGATCAGCGCCGTACCGGTGCACACCACCGAGGAGTTCGGGCAGCTCGCGAGGGCGTTCGACGCGGTGCACGGGCAGGCCGTGCGCCTGGCCGCCGAACAGGCCGCGCTCCGCGGCGATCTGCGCGACACCCTGGTGAACCTCTCCCGGCGCAGCCAGAGCCTGGTGGACCGGCTGCTGCGCCTGATGGAGCAGCTCGAGTCGCACGAAGAGGACCCGGACCAGCTGGCCAGCCTCTTCAAGCTGGACCACCTGGCGACCCGTATGCGGCGCAACAACGAGAACCTGATGGTCCTGTGCGGCAGCACCCCGGTCCGCCCCTCCGAGCAGCGGGTGCAACTGGACAGTGTGCTGCGCGCCGCCGTCTCCGAGATCGAGCACTACCGGCGGGTGGTGGTGGAGCCCGTTCCCACCGCCGAGGTGATCGGGTACGCTGCCGGTGACCTGGCGCGAATGATCGCTGAGCTGCTGGACAACGCCACCGCGTTCTCCCCGCCGGAGACCCGGGTGACCGTCAGCAATACACTGCGGCTGGACGGTTCCGCACTGATCGAGGTCCGCGACGAGGGATTTGGGATGAGCGGTGCCGAATTGGCGAAGGCTCATCGGCGCGTAGCGGGGGACGCATCCGTGGAGGTACCCACGTCCCGGCAGATGGGCTTGACCGTCGTCGGTCGGTTGGCCCGTCGCCACGGTGTCACCGTGGAGCTGATCTCGGAGCGGGAGACCGGTGGCGGGCTGCGCGCGGGTGTGCTGGTACCGGCCAGGCTGATGCTCGGTGACAAGCCGGCCATCGCGGGCGGGGAGAGCTCGCTGCCCATCCGGAAGACCTCCGCCAAGAATTCCGAGTTGGCGCGGCCGCACCGTGAGCTCGGCGGTGCCCCGGCGGCACTGCCGCGCCGCGTGCCCGACGGCGTCCGCTCGCTGCGCGCCGGTGATGCCCCGGCCGCGTCCGAGCACGCGGGCCGCTCCCTGCCGGCCCGCCCCGGCTCCTCGCGGGCGTTCACGGATCCCCAGCAGCCCGGCGGACTGCCGCGCCGGGCCCCGGCCAAGCCCGGCCACCCCACCGGGCCCGGCCGTCCCACCCCGGTCGGCGAGGGCGCACCGGCCGGCGACGGCGCACCGGAGAAGACCGGCGCCCCGTCCGGCGATGGCGGACCGCTCGCGGACCGCCGTACGCCACGGCCGCCGGGGCAGCCCACGGTGCCCCCGCAGCGTTCGCGTCCCACCGCCCCCGATGCCCCCTCGCCATGGTTCGCGTCGCACGAGGCGGCACCGGCGGGTTCCCGCGGCGAGGAGCCGCCCGACGGCCGGAAGGCCGCGGACCTGTCGGCGTCCGCCGCCTCCCGGCGGCCCGGCCCCGTTCCGCCCGGACCCTCCGACGAGAGCCGGCCGGACCCCGCGGACGAGCCCGGCCAGATCGTCCATGAGCGGCCCGGTGC
>NZ_JBHYVB010000316.1:0-9573 GCF_042750115.1 Streptomyces sp. NPDC059455 | reverse complement strand
CCGCGCGCGCGTGGTTTGGCGCCCCGGGCGGGGGGGGGGGCCCCCCCCCACCCGCGGGGCGCCGGGGGCGGCCGCCCCTGGTATCGGGAAGGGGCGGGGAGGGGAACAGCCCGCCGCAGGCGTCACGATCCGCCGGGCGCCGCGTGGCCCGAGTCGTCCGTCGCCCACCGGGCGGTCACCGTGGGAACGGCAGGGCGATCAGCCCGAATCGTCCTTCGCCCACCGCGCGGTCACCGTGCCGATGGCCGCCACCGCGTTCCGGAGCTGTCTGTCGCTCGCGCGCACCGACCGCGCGAACTCGATGTGCAGGAACGGCACATGTTCGGTGGCGGCCCTGCGCCCCTGGACGTTGTCGCGCCCCTCCAGGGGGCAGTCGCGGACCCAGGCGCGGCAGACGGAGAAGTGCCGCGCGGTCAGGGCGGCCGCGAGGCGGCGGGCGTCCGGGCGGCCCGCCCGGCCCTTGCCGGTGGAGGCGACGACGTCCCGGCCCGGCGCGGAGTCGTCGGCGAAACCGTGGATCTGGACGCCGGGCAGCCCGCGCCGGGCGAGCTCGTCGCAGACCGCGTCGAAGACCGAGTCCGTGCGGTGGGCGGCGTCGGCGGCATCGTCGTCCCCGGCCCTGCGGTGGGCGCCCGCGAGCACCAGGACGCCGCCGGGGGAGTCCAGGAGCACGCGCGCGCCGAGCCGTTCGGTGTCCGCGTCGGAGACCGGGTGCGGCACCTGGACCGACCAGCGGACGGGTGCGGAGAGGTCCACATAGACCCGGGCCCAGCCGCGCGGGCCGGGCCCGTCCCCGGTGCGGTCGGACAGCTCGGCGTAGCGGTGGCCGGTGCCGGTGTCGGTGAGCGTACGGAGCCGGAAGCCGACGTCGGCGAGGAGTGGGCGGGCGCGGTCCGGGTGTCCGTCGAGGATCAGGCCCACCGCGTCGGCGACGTCCCGGCGTTCGGCGCGGCGCGGCTCCCGGTAGTCGCCGTCGGGGGCGATCCCGGCGGTGAAGTCGGTGATCCTTCGTTCCAGCGGGACCTCGGGGGCCCGCGCGCCGTCCGACGTTCGACCGTTGTCGTCTCCGGACGACCGGGCGATCATATACGTGCTCAATGCCGCCACGAGCAGGCCGAATGCGACCGTGATGGCCGCCACGGTGATCGCCTTCGCTCGTACCTTCGCCATGACCGCCTCATCGTAACCACCCGTTTTACAAGGGCATATCGGGATGAGGCGGGCGAAGAATGACCTTTGGGTGAACGACCGGCAAAGAATGCAAGACCGTCGTTTGCCCAGCCTTGGTTGAGACCAAACAGGTTTTCTCGTTTTTTCTTTCAGATGTGCAACCCTTTGATCCGTCTGGCTGTCTGACGGTCCGGATCGCACTCGAGTGCGCTCTGTGTGGTGTGAGTTGCGTGAGAGGAGCCCATCCGTGGCCGCTTCGCGTTCGAAGCGGCGGCACAAGGTCCGCCGAAGGGCCGACATGTCGCTTGTGGGAGGTATTCGTCCCCCCATAGCCGTGCTGTCGGTTCTGCTTCTCTCCCTCGCGGGAATCACCGCCCTCACCCTGGGCAAACCGGACAACGCCCTGGTCCCCAAGGCGGTCCTGACCTCGCAGCAGTACGTCGCCGAGGACGGCGCCATCGCGCTGCGGGCGTCGCTCGACGAGTCGGTCACCGACCTCACCGGCACGGCGACCCTCTTCAACGAGGGCAAGCCGGTCTCCGCCGACACCGTCCTGGACAAGGTCGGTGAGGTCTACCAGAAGTGGCGTGGCACCGCCGTCATCGAGATCAAGTCGGGCAAGATGCTCGCCGCCCGCGGCGAGAACGTCCCGCTGACCGCGATCGATCTCAGCAAGCTCTCCCGCGGTGACGGGCTGGCCCCGCGCATGGTGCGCCTGGAGAACGGCCAGACCCGACTGATCATCCCCGCCCTGCTGTCCTGGAAGGGTCAGCCGCAGCAGCTGCTCGTCGCCTCCAGCACCCTCAGCTTCCCCGGCGTCGACCTCGGTCCGGGCCGCGCCATCGGCGTCGTCGACTCCACCGGCCGGCTGCTCTCCAGCCATGGCGCCCTGGACACCGAGCGGGCGAAGAACCAGCTCGCCTCCTTCGCCAAGACCGCCGCGCGCAAGGGCCGGCAGCACCCCATCAAGGCCAAGGAGCCCGGCGCGGGCGGCTACACCGGCGTCAGCGGCCACCTCACCGGGGGCGCCGCCGAGGACGTCCGCACCGTCGGCGGCTACGCCACGCTCACCCCGCCCCAGCCCGGTGAGCCCACCACCGCCAGCAGCCTCGGGCTGACCGTCGTCACCGGGGTCGACGTCGCCGCCAAGGTCTCCCAGATCACCCGCCCCGCCTTCGGCGTGGCCGCCGCCGGTGCCCTGCTGCTCATCGGCGGGCTCGCGGTGATGGTGCTGCTGGGCACCGTGCAGCGCCCGCTGATCCGGCTGTTCCTGGAGAGCCGCCGCCTCACCCGCGGCGACCTCGCCCGCCCGGTGAGCGTGCCCAGGGCCGGGGAGGCCGCCCGGGTGGGCGCCGCCCTCGAGCGGCTGCGCCGCCAGCTCCAGGGCGAGCCCGCCGATGTCGAGGGCCCGGCCGTGCGCAAGGGCCTGGGCGCCCGCGCCCTGCTCGCCGTCTGTGCCGTCCTGCTGCTCGTCTGGTCGGTCCCGCTGATGCTGGTGCTCAACCGCGCCGACTCCTCCGTCAAGGTTCCGGCCCAGATCGTCCACGACCAGAAGTCCCGCACCGTCACCCTCAGCGACCGGGTCCGCCGCGCGCTCAACGAGGGCCACGCCGACCTGTCCGCGGTCGCCGCCCTGATCGGGGACCGCACCACGCCCGAGGACATGAAGAAGGTCCTGGAGCGCACCATGCAGGACCACGACCGCTACCAGTCGATGTACGTCCTCGGCGAGGACGGCGAGATCCTCGCGCGGGCCGGTGACGGCCCCCACCACGAGGACGGAAAGGCGCCCTCGAAGCAGGCCATCGAGGTGACCGGCGAGGGCGGCAAGAAGCCCGTGGTCACCGCCACCGCCCAGGCGCCCGGCCGGGGCGGCGCCGCCGTCGTCGGCGAGTTCCGCATCGAGTTCGTCAACGCGTTGCTGGGCCGCCAGGGCATGGGCGAGGTGCGTGTCGTGGACGCCAAGGGCCGGGTCATCGGCGGCGACTCCGGCTATATCGCCTTCGAGAAGGCGCCCTCGTACATGAGCTCGCTGCTCGCCACCAAGCAGGCGCACGCCACCGTCCAGCGCGGCGGCACCGTACGGGTCGCGGCGGTCGCGCCGTTCAGCGGCGGCGGCGCGGCCAAGTCGCTCCAGTGGAGGCTGGCCAGCTGGCAGCCCGCCTCGGGCCTGGCGATCCCCGAGTACAGCCTGCAGAACCGGACCGTGCTGGCCGGACTGCTGGGGCTGACCGCCGCGGCCGCCTGTCTGGGCTGGCTGCACATCGTCGTCGTACGGCCCCTGCGCGCCCTGGCCGGACAGGCCGAGGCGCTCGCCGCGGGCGACCGCAAGACCGTGCTGTTCCCACGCCACCACGACGAGGTCGGCGCCGTGGTCCGCAGCCTGGAGCTGATCCGGCAGCAGCTCCAGGGGCAGCCCCGCAAACGGGACGGCGGCAGCCGGACCCCCGTCGGCGTCGGAAGGAACTGAGGCCCCACCGTGCTCTTCCTCTACACCGTGCTCGTGGTGTGCGAGGCCGTCCTGCTGATCGCCGGCATCGTCGAACAGCGGCGGCACCAGACCAACCTCGATGTGATCCCCACCCGGGTCCTGGTCAACGGCATCCGCGGCAAGTCCTCCATCACCCGGCTGTGCGCGGGCGCCCTGCGCGGCGGCGGGCTGACCACCGTGGCCAAGACCACCGGTACGGCGGCCCGCTTCATCCACCCCGACGCCACCGAGGAGCCCGTCTACCGCAAGTTCGGCATCGCCAACGTGGTGGAGCAGATCGGCATCGTGCGCCGCGCCGCCGCCTACAACCCGGAAGCGCTCGTCATCGAGTGCATGGCGGTCATGCCGGCGCTCCAGGAGATCAACCAGTCCAAGCTGATCCGCTCCACCATCGGCGTGCTGTGCAACGTCCGCGAGGACCACCTCGCCGAGATGGGTCCCACGCTGGACGACGTGGCGCGCTCGCTGTGCCGGTCCATGCCGGAGAACGGCATCTGCGTCACCGCCGAGCAGGACCGTTTCCACATCCTCCAGGAGGAGGCGGACGCCCGGAACTGCCAGTTGATCTACGCCGACCCCGCGACGGTCAGCGACGAGGAGCTGCGCGGCTTCAGCTGGTTCACCTTCAAGGAGAACGTGGCCATCGCGCTCACCGTCGCCGAGCTGGTGGGAGTCGACCGCGCGACCGCCCTCCAGGGCATGTACGACGCCCCGCCGGACCCCGGTGTGCTCTCCGTCGAGCGGTACGCCACCGAGGACGGCAAGAAGCTGCGCTTCGCCAACGTCTTCGCGGCCAACGACCCCGAGTCGACGCTGATGAACATCAACCAGCTGCTCGACCTCGGCGCCATCCACCGCCCGCTCAACGTGGTCATCAACTGCCGCCCCGACCGGGTCGAGCGCAACGGCCAGATGGGCGAGATCATCCCCGATCTCGACCCCGAGCAGGTCTTCGTCATCGGCCACCCGGCCAAGTCCGCCATCGACGCCATCCCGGCCCAGTACCGGGACCGCGCGGTCGACCTCGGCGGCGACCGCCGGGATCCCGAGGAGTTCATGGCCGAGCTGCTCGGCCGCCTCGGCCCCGACTCCTCCCTGGTCGCCATCGGCAACATCCACGGCCAGGGCGAGATCCTCCTGGAGCACCTCGCCGAGCTGCCGCCCGACGAGAGCGCCGATGACACCCCGGAGGCACCGGCGGCACCGGCGGAGTCGGCACCCGGAGAGCGCCACGTCGAGTACGTGGACACGGTCCAGCTGTACGCGCCCCGCCTGGACCCCTACCAGGGCTACCCGGAGGCGTATGAGACCCGGTACGCCCCGGTGCACGTACCCGCTCAGCGCACCCCCGAGCGGCCGTACCCGCAGCCGGCACCCGACCAGGGCTCCCGGGAGCCCTGGCCCGCCGCCGTACCGGCCCCCGACGCTCCGCGGCCCCGCGGCCTGTTCGAGCCGCGGGTCCCGCCCGCCCCGCCCGCCGACGACTCCCAGCAGTGGCAGAACCCAGGAGAGCAGCACCGTTGATCCCCTCCGTCCTCACCCCTGAGATCGCCGCCATCGGCATCGCGATCGGGCTGCTCTTCTCGCTGGTCTGCTACCTGACCACCAACCTCTCGCCCGGCGGCATGATCACCCCCGGCTGGCTGGCGCTGACCCTCGTCGAGGATCTCCAGCGGGCCGCGATGGTCGTCGGGGTCACCGTGCTCACCTACGTGGGCACGCTGCTGATGCAGAAGTACGTGATCCTCTACGGCAAGCGGCTCTTCGCCGCGGTCGTCCTGCTCGGCGTGACCCTCCAGGCGACCGTGATGATCATCCTGTCGATCGAGTTCCCGCTGATGTACGCGAACCAGACCCTCGGCTTCATCGTCCCCGGCCTGATCGCCTACCAGCTGGTCCGCCAGCCCCGGGGGGCCACCCTGCTGTCCACCGGGTCGGTGACGCTGATGGCCTATGTCGTCCTCACCGCCGGAATCCTCCTCGGCGTCATGCCGTCCGCCTGACCCACCACCGGAGCCGATCCCATGCCACTGAAGAAGAAACGCCCCGTACTGCACGCCGTCACCGTGCTCGCGCTGCTCGGCGCCAGCGGCTATCTGACCGTGGAGCTCAGGAAGGACGAGCAGGACAAGACGCCCGCCACCCAGGCCGTCGTCGACGAGCCGAACCTGGAGAACGGCACCGGCCAGCAGAGCGGCAAGCAGACCTGGGAGCGGCTGAAGAACCCCGCCCGGACCATCCTGCGCGGCGGCAACGGCCAGATCCTCGCCACCTTCACCGATCGCGCCCGCACCGCCACCCTGCGCGGCCCCTCCCGCACCTTCAGCGAGCCCGCCAGCACCAAGTCCAAGGTGATCACCGAGGACTGGGTGCGGCTGATGCCGGAGCCGTGGGCCGAGGGCGCCGAGAAGGAGCAGTGGTTCAAGGACTGGTTCAAGGAGAACTACGCCAGCAAGAAGGAGGACCTCTTCGCGATCGCCTTCCAGTACGTGACGGGCGCGGCGGTCAAGAAGGACACCCAGGGCGTCCCGTACGCGGGCGACGCGGTCTTCGGGCCGTTCAAAGCGGACGGCGTGGACCGGCTGGAGCAGAACGACTTCTACGACTACCTCGGCATCTCCTACACCTTCCGCGACGGCACCACGCTGGCCGCGCGCAAGGAGCGCTACCGGGCGCTGGACTGCTCCGGCTTCATCCGCATGGTCATGGGCTACCGCGCCCGCTACCCCCTGATGGCGAGCAACGCCCTCGGCGACGGCCTGCCGCGCACCGCCAACGGCATGGCCCGCTCCAAGGTCGGCGTCGATGTCATCAAGATCCAGGGCCCCGGCCCCTGGTACACCCGGCCCACCAACATCGATGTTCTCCAACCCGGTGACCTGCTGTTCTTCAAGATGGATCACCGCACCGGCGACCATATGGACCATGTCGCCCTCTACCTGGGGCTGGACACCGACGGCCACCGCGTGTTCGTCTCCAGCCGCAAGGAGCAGAACGGCCCCACCATCGGCGACAACGGCGGTGTCTCCCGGATCGACGGCAACGGCTTCTACGCCGGGCTCTTCCGCAGCGCCAAGCGCCTCTGAGGGCCCAGGAGGGTAAAATCGGGCCGAATCAGGACAAAAATTTTACGCGCGGCGCTAGACTTTAACAGCTCGTTTCCTTGTAGCGTTCGCGTTTATGCGGGTAGGTTCTGCGCCATGACCGCATCCCAGACTCCGACCACTGCCGAGGAGCTGCGCGGTGTCGGCCTGCGGGTGACGGCCGCCCGTGTCGCCTTGCTGGAGACCGTCCGGGACGGTGATCACCTCGGGGTCGAGGCGATCGCCTCCGGGGTACGCGACCGTGTCGGCCACATCTCCCTCCAGGCCGTGTACGAGGCCCTTCACGCGCTGACGGCGGCGGGCCTCGTACGCCGCATCGAACCGGCCGGCAACCCGGCCCGGTTCGAAGGACGCGTCGGGGACAACCACCACCACGTCGTATGCCGGTCGTGTGGTGCCGTCGCCGATGTCGACTGCGCCGCCGGTGAGGCACCCTGCCTCACCGCGTCCGATGACCACGGCTTCTCGGTCGACGAGGCCGAGGTCATCTACTGGGGCCAGTGCCCCGACTGTTCCACCGCCACCAGTTCCTGAGCACCATGATCCGCCCTAGCGTGGAAGGATTCCCATGTCCGAGAACCATGAGGCAATCGTCGTAGACCCGAAGACAGAGGAAGCGGGGGGCTGCCCGGTCGCGCACGGGCGTGCTCCCCACCCCACGCAGGGCGGCGGCAACCGTCAGTGGTGGCCGGACCGGCTCAATCTGAAGATCCTCGCCAAGAACCCCCCGGCGGCGAACCCGCTGGGTGAGGAGTTCGACTACGCCGAGGCGTTCCAGGCCCTCGACCTCGCGGCGGTGAAGCGGGACATCGCCGAGGTGCTGACCACCTCGCAGGACTGGTGGCCCGCCGACTTCGGCAACTATGGCCCGCTGATGATCCGTATGGCCTGGCACAGCGCCGGCACCTACCGCATCAGCGACGGCCGCGGCGGCGCCGGTGCCGGTCAGCAGCGCTTCGCCCCGCTCAACAGCTGGCCGGACAACGCGAGCCTCGACAAGGCCCGCCGTCTGCTGTGGCCGGTCAAGAAGAAGTACGGGCAGAGCATCTCCTGGGCCGACCTCATGGTCCTCACCGGCAATGTCGCCCTGGAGACGATGGGCTTTACGACCTTCGGCTTCGGCGGTGGCCGTGCGGACGTCTGGGAGGCCGAGGAGGACGTCTACTGGGGCCCGGAGACCACCTGGCTCGGCGATGAGCGCTACACCGGCGACCGCGAGCTGGAGAACCCGCTCGGCGCGGTCCAGATGGGTCTGATCTACGTCAACCCGGAGGGCCCCAACGGCAACCCGGACCCGATCGCCGCGGCCCGTGACATCCGCGAGACGTTCCGCCGGATGGCGATGAACGACGAGGAGACCGTGGCCCTCATCGCCGGTGGCCACACCTTCGGCAAGACCCACGGCGCGGGCCCCGCGGACGCCGTCGGCCCGGACCCGGAGGCCGCCCCGATGGAGCAGCTGGGCCTCGGCTGGAAGAGCACCCACGGCACGGGCGCGGGCAAGGACGCCATCACCAGTGGCCTCGAGGTCACCTGGACCACCACCCCCACCCAGTGGAGCAATGGGTTCTTCAAGAACCTCTTCGAGTACGAGTACGAGCTCACCAAGAGCCCGGCCGGCGCCAACCAGTGGGTGGCCAAGGACGCCCCGGAGATCGTCCCGGACGCCTTCGACCCGAACAAGAAGCAGCGCCCGACGATGCTCACCACGGACCTCTCGCTGAAGTTCGACCCGATCTACGAGCCGATCTCCCGCCGGTTCTACGAGAACCCGCAGGAGTTCGCGGACGCCTTCGCCCGCGCCTGGTACAAGCTGACCCACCGCGACATGGGCCCGAAGTCGCTGTACCTCGGCCCGGAGGTCCCGGCGGAGACCCTGGTGTGGCAGGACCCGCTGCCCGAGGCCGAGGGCGAGGCCATCGACGCCGCCGACGTCACGGCGCTCAAGGCCAAGATCCTCGACTCCGGTCTGACCGTCTCGCAGCTGGTCGGCGCCGCGTGGGCGTCCGCCGCCTCCTTCCGCGGCAGCGACAAGCGCGGTGGCGCCAACGGCGCCCGGATCCGCCTGGAGCCGCAGCGCGGCTGGGAGGTCAACAACCCGGACGAGCTCGCGCAGGTCCTGCGCACCCTGGAGACCATCCAGGGCGAGTTCAACTCCGGCGCCAAGAAGGTCTCCCTGGCCGACCTGATCGTCCTCGGTGGCTCCGCCGCCGTGGAGAAGGCCGCCAAGGACGCCGGTGTCGACGTCGAGGTGGCGTTCGCCCCGGGCCGTGTCGACGCGACCGACGAGCACACCGACGCCGAGTCGTTCGCCGCGCTGGAGCCGACGTACGACGGGTTCCGCAACTACGTCGGCAAGGGCAACCGCCTGCCGGCCGAGTACCTGCTGCTGGACCGGGCGAACCTGCTCACCCTGAGCGCCCCCGAGACGACCGTCCTGGTCGGTGGTCTGCGCGTGCTGGGCGCGAACCACAACGGGTCCAAGCACGGCGTCCTCACCGAGACCCCGGGCAAGCTCACCAACGACTTCTTCGTCAACCTGCTCGACCTGGGCACGACCTGGAAGTCCACGTCCGAGGACCAGACCACGTTCGAGGGCCGTGACGCCTCGGGCGCGGTCAAGTGGACCGGCACCCGTGCCGACCTCGTCTTCGGCTCCAACTCCGAGCTGCGCGCCCTCGCGGAGGTCTACGCGAGCGACGACGCCAAGGAGAAGTTCGTGCGTGACTTCGTCGCGGCGTGGGTCAAGGTCATGAACCTGGACCGGTTCGACCTCGTCTGATCCGCTCCGAGCACACCGTCCAGGCC
>NZ_JBHYVB010000315.1:0-9662 GCF_042750115.1 Streptomyces sp. NPDC059455 | reverse complement strand
GGGGGGCCCCCAACCCTCTACCCCCCCGCCCGGTGTACGCCCCCCGCGCGCCCCCCCCCCCCCCCCCCCCCCCCCGGGGGGGGGGGGCGACACGAGAAGGAGACATCAGGGGCGGTAGCGCAGCGGATGGTCCTCGGGGACCTCCACGACCGCGATCCGCACGCCGTCCGGATCCGCGATCCACGTGGCGCCGGGCGGGCGCTTTGTCGTGTCTGCTGCTAGATCCCCGGACGGTAGCGAATCGGATGGTCCTGCGGCACTTCCACGATAACGATTTTGAGTCCGTCCGGATCCGCGATCCACATCTCCACCAGGCCCCACGGCTCCTTCTTCGGCGGCCGCAGCACCTCGACCCCCTGCGCGGTGAGCTCCTTGTGCGCCGCCGCCGCGTCCGCCACCTGGAGCCACAGCTGGAGGCCCGGGACGGGCGGGGTGTCCGAGCGGCCGGAGACCTCCAGGAAGCCCCCGCCGAGGAAGTAGACCGTGCCGCGCTCGGGGCCCGTCCCGAACTCCCGGTACACCGCCAGACCCAGGGCCTCGCCGTAGAACGCCCGGGAGCGCTCGGGGTCCGTCGGCCGCAGCAGGACACGGCTGCTCAGTACGTGAACCATGCCGCGACCCTACGCAACCTGACCCCTTCGGGGCAGGTTAAGGTCTATTTGCCGCCACCGACCGTCACCGAAGGGAACCCGCCGACGCCATGGACACCGCGGACGCCACCGTACGAGCCACCGACCCGCTCACCTTCCGCACGGCGACCGAGGCCGATGTGGAGGGGCTGGTGGCCCTGATCGAGTCGGCCTACCGCGGGGACGCCAGCCGCGCCGGATGGACCACGGAAGCGGACATCCTGGACGGGCAGCGCACCGACCCGGGGGGTGTCGCGGACGTGGTGGGGGCCGAGAACGGCCGGATGATGATCGTCGAGCGGAACGGTGAGCTGACCGCCTGCTGCCAGCTCGAGCACCGCGGTGACCACGCCTACTTCGGCATGTTCGCGGTCCGGCCCGCGCTCCAGGGCGGGGGCCTGGGCAAGGAGATCATCGCCGAGGCCGAGCGGTTCGCGCGGGCGGAGTGGGGCGCCAAGGAGATGCATATGACGGTGATCTCCGCCCGCGAGGAGCTGATCGCCTGGTACGAGCGGCGCGGCTACGCCCGTACCGGCCGGATGACCCCGTTTCCGTACGGCGACGAGCGCTTCGGCGTACCGCGCCGCGCCGACCTCGAGTTCGAGCTGCTGATCAAGCCCCTCGACTGAGCCCCTCCGAGGGTCCCGGGCCTCGGAGGGGTCTCTGAGGGCCGGGACTCGTGGCACCGCTTACGCCGTACGGGTGAATGCCGTCCGCGAGTGGGTCACGCCGTGAAGCGCGCCGCCCGCCGGATCTCCGGGAAGTCGGTCGTGGCGCCGTCCAGGTGGAGGCCGCGGACCAGCTTCAGATGGTCGGGGGTGTTCACGGTCCAGCCGATGACCTTGAGGTCGTCGGCGTGGGCCTTCTCCACCAGCTCCAGCGTCAGCCTGCGGATGTTGAGCACCAGCATCCCGGCGCCGACCGCATGCGCCCGGTCGATCACATCGAGGCCGTAGCGGCTGGCCACGAGGGCGGTGCGGGCGGTCGGGAGCAGGGTGCGGATCTCGGCGAGCGCCTCGTCGTGGAAGGACAGGATGTCCACCCGGTCCAGCAGATCGCGGCGGGTCAGCACCTCGGCCAGCGCCCGGGCGGCCGCCGTGTCCTTGATCTCGGCCTGGAGCGGCGCCTGGACGGCGTCCACGACCTCCTCGAAGACCGGGATCCGCTCACCCTTCCCGGCGTCCAGCCCACGCAGCTCTGCGAGGGTGAAGTCACTGATCGGGCCCTTGCCGTCGGTGGTGCGGTCGACGTCCGCGTCGTGCATCACCACGAGCGCGCCGTCCTTGCTGAGGTGCAGGTCCAGTTCGATGACGTCCATGCCCTCGTGCTCGGCGCGGACGAAGGACCGCAGGGTGTTCTCCGGCTCGACACCCATCACTCCGCGGTGTCCGATGGTGAGAAAAGTCAACGCTGTCTCGCTCTTCTGACGGCCCTCGAACGGCCTTCGTCGGGTCGTCTTCGTCGGGTCGGGGGAGGCAGTGGGATGGCTGATTCATCGGCACGCGGCGGATGGGCCGCCCGGACCGGCGCACACCATACCGGCCGCTCATGACGGGACCGTTCAAGCGGGGCCGTGGCATGAGCCGAGCCGATGGGGGCAGGAAAAACTGCGGTGGTGCGGGTGTGGCGCAGGATGATTTCCCGTACCGTCGCTTGAGCAAGGGAGCTTCCATAGATACGGTGGTCATACGCGAGTTTCTTCGGTGAAGGAGTGGTCATGACGAAAATTCTTTCGTCCGCGATAGCTGAAGGTGTTGTTCTGCCCGCAGAGCGTGTGGTCGATCATTCGGCCTGGCCAACCCTCAAGGACGCTGTCGAAACGTTTCGCCCGTGGCAGTCCAAGGACGGTTCCATCGACTTCGACGCCGAGGGCGCACCCACTCGGGAGACCGCCGCGGCGACCGTCGACCGGGTGATCGGGGCCATCGAGGAGCTCGCCCCGCTGCTTCCGCACGACGCCGACTACCACCGGGCGGTCGTCGCGGATCTGCGCCGCTGGACCGAGGAGGGATTCGGCGTCCCCGACTTCCTCGACTCGCTGCTCGCCTTCCAGCCCGCCCGCACACGCGCCGACGGCCTCCAGCACCTGGTGGTCTTCCCCATGTACACGCAGAACGGCAATCCGGACCGCAATCTGGAAGCCGTGGTGCTGCGCATGGTCTGGCCGGAGTGGCTGGCCGAGCTGGAGCGCACCCGCTATGACAACGCGCTCTACTGCGGACTGGCCTTCGAGGACTTCACCTCCGGCTACGACACCAACTCCGCGGTGCTCTTCCCCGAGACCATCGCCGTCCGGGAGGCCCCCGAGCGGTTCAGCTGGGGCGGCATCTTCTGCGACCGCGAGGCGGCCCGGTTCCGCCGGGTCAGCGAGGCCGCCGTCCGGGCCCTGGGCATCGAACTCCCCGACGACATCCGGGACATGCTCGCCGACCAGCGCCGCTGCCAGGAGGCGTTCGCCCTGTGGGACATGGTCCACGACCGCACCCACAGCCATGGCGACCTGCCGTTCGACCCCTTCATGATCAAGCAGCGGCAGCCGTTCTGGATGTACGGACTGGAGGAGCTGCGCTGCGACCTCACCGCCTTCAAGGAGGCCGTGAAGCTGGACGCCGAGGGCGTCGTCCAGGGCCGCGACGTCCAGTACGCCGTGATCTTCGACCGGATGTTCCGGTTCCCGGTCACCGGCGCGCGGGTCCGCAACTACGACGGGCTCGGCGGCCAGTTGCTCTTCGCCTACCTCCACCAGCACGACGTCGTACGCTGGACGGACAACACCCTGCACATCGACTGGTCCCGCGCCTCGCAGGTCACCAACCAGCTGTGCGGCGAGATCGAGAAGCTCTACCGCGACGGCATCGACCGCCCCAAGCTCGTCCACTGGTTCAAGGCGTACGAGCTGGTGTCGACCTATCTCGCCCCACACCCCGGCTCGGTCTGGGCCAAGGGCCCCGAAGCCCTGGACCTGAGCCAGCCGCCGCGCAAGCTCGTCGACGACGTGCTCCCCGACGAGTTTCCGCTGAGCATGTTCTACGAGGCGCTCGGGAAGAAGCTGCGAGACGTGGTCGCCTCCACCAAGGGCATCACGGCCGACAGCGACCTACCGGCGGCGGCATGAGCACCGCGGCGGCGCACAGCCCCCACGCGGGGCAGGACGAGGAGGCAGCGAGCATGACCACACCGACATCGAGCCCGAGCCCGAACGAGCCGGGCGAGAGGCCGCTGGACGGTGCGGTGGTGGCGGTGGCCGGCGCGGCCGGCCCGGCGGGCCGGGCCGCGGTGCTCCGCCTCGCCGAGGCGGGCGCCACCGTCGTCGCCTCCGACGCCGACCCGGTCCGGCTGGCCGAGGTGGTGGACGTGGCGCGCTACGCCCACGGCGGCGCCAGCGTCACCGGCGAGACGGTCGACCTGCTCGACCTCGGCGCCGCCCGCGCCTGGGCCGACCGCACCGAGAAGGAGTTCGGCCGGGTCGACGGGCTGATCCACCTGGTCGGCGGCTGGCGCGGCAGCAAGACCTTCCCCGACGCCCCGCTCGCCGACTGGGACACCCTGCACAATCTGCTGATCCGCACCGCCCAGCACACCTCCCTCGCCTTCCACGACGCCCTGCTGCGCAGCGGCAAGGGCCGCTATGTGCTGATCAGCGCGGCGGGCGCGTCCAAGCCCACCGCGGGCAACGCCGCGTACGCCGCCGCCAAGGCCGCCGCCGAGGCCTGGACGCTCGCGCTCGCCGACTCCTTCCGCAAACTGGGGGGCGAGGGCGGTCCGCCGGCGGCCGCTGCCATCCTGGTGGTAAAGGCGCTGGTGCACGACGCCATGCGGGCGGAGCGCCCCAACGCGAAGTTCGCGGGCTTCACGGACGTCAAGGAGCTGGCCGAGGCCATCACCGGACTCTGGGACCGGCCCGCCCAGGAAGTGAACGGAACCCGCCAGTGGCTGACCCCCAAGCAGTGAGGACCGACGCCCGCCGTCACCACGACCCCGAGGTGCGCGGCTTCGCCAGCGACAATTACGCCGGCACCCACCCGGAGATCCTCGCCGCGCTCGCCCTCGCCGACGGAGGCCATCAGGTCGCGTACGGCGAGGACGACTACACCGCGCATCTGCAGTTCGTCATGCGCAGCCACTTCGGCCCGCACGCCCAGGCGTTCCCGGTCTTCAACGGCACCGGCTCCAACGTCGTCGCCCTGCAGGCCCTCACCGACCGCTGGGGCGCGGTCATCTGCGCCGAGTCCGCCCATATCAACGTGGACGAGTGCGGGGCGCCCGAGCGGGTCGGCGGGCTGAAGCTGCTCACCGTCCCCACCGAGGACGGCAAGCTCACCCCCGAGCTCATCGACCGCCAGGCGTGGGGCTGGGACGATGAGCACCGGGCGATGCCGCAGGTGGTCTCGATCGCCCAGAACACCGAGCTCGGCACCGTCTACACGGTGGACGAGGTCCGCGCCATCTGCGATCACGCGCACGAGCGCGGGATGAAGGTCCACCTCGACGGCGCCCGGATAGCCAACGCGGCCGCGTCCCTCGACGTGCCGATGCGCGCGTTCACCAACGCGGCGGGCGTCGACATCCTGTCGTTCGGCGGCACCAAGAACGGGATGCTCTTCGGCGAGGCCGTCGTCGTCCTCGACCCGGACGCGGTGGGTGCCATGAAGCATCTGCGCAAGCTGTCCATGCAGCTGGCGTCCAAGATGCGGTTCATCTCCGTCCAGCTGGAGGCCCTGCTCGCCCGCGACCTGTGGCTGCGCAACGCCCGCCACGCCAACGCCATGGCCCAGCGGCTGGCAGACGGCGTGCGCGCGGTGGACGGGGTGAAGATCCTCCACCCGGTCCAGGCCAACGCGGTCTTCGCCCGGCTCCCGCACGAGGTGAGCGAACGCCTCCAGAAGCGCTACCGCTTCTACTTCTGGGACGAGGCCGCGGGCGATGTGCGCTGGATGTGCTCCTTCGACACCACGGAGGAGGACGTGGACGGCTTCCTCACGGCCCTCAAGGAGGAGATGGGCCGGTAGGCCGTTTCCGGGAATGAGCGCACGGGGCGGGCCGCACGGCCCGCCCCGCGGTCTTCCGCCAGAAGGACCCTAACGGCCCCGGTCCAGGGCCAGCGCCTCGGCCGGCGTGGGAGCGGTGCCGCCCAGGTGGGCCGGGACCCACCAGGTGTCCTCCGGGCCCTTGGGCCGCACCGGATACGCCCGCTGCGCCGCCTCCAGCAGCTCCTGCACCCGGCCGCGCAGCCGCTCGGTCAGGGTGTCCGACGGCTCGGTCGGGTCGGCCTCCATCGGCTCGCCGATCCGCATCGTGATCGGGAAGTGATGGCGGCCCAGCGCCCGCTTCTGGCCCTTGGTCCACAGCCGCTGCGTGCCCCACAGCGCCATCGGCAGCAGCGGGACCCCCGCCTCCTGTGCCAGCCGGGCCGCGCCCGACTTGAAGTTCTTGAGCGTGAAGGACCTCGAGATCGTCGCCTCCGGGAAGACGCCGATGATCTCGCCGGAGCGCAGCGCCCGCAGGGCGTGCTTGTACGCGTCCATGCCCGCCGCGCGGTCCACCGGAATGTGCTTCATCGCGCGCATCAGCGGCCCGGAGACCTTGTGCCGGAAGACCGACTCCTTGGCCATGAACCGCACCAGCCGCTTGGCCGGACGGGCGGTCAGCCCGCAGAAGACGAAGTCGAGATAGCCGATGTGGTTGCTCACCAGAACCGCGCCACCCCGCTGCGGGACATTCTCGGTGCCCTTGATGTCGAAGCGCAGATCGAGCGCCTTGAACATGGTGCGGGCGATGCCGACCACCGGCGGGTAGACGAGCTCTGCCATTGAGGACCCTTCGTCGGTGCCTGGGGAGGGTTCTCCCGGCGGAAGTTACGCGGCCGTAGGTATCCGGCTTCTGGCAGATGGTGCCCGATGTCGTCTCTTTGTGCTACCGCGCGGCACGGCCCGGCCGCGAGATCCTCATCACGTCGGTGGGCCGCCGGGGAATCCCCGGGCCGCCCAGGACGCTGTAGGAGGGAGGTCCGACCGGGAGGAGACAGGTGCGAGACGGCGACGGAAGCCGGCGGCTGGGCGCCGCCGAGCTCGGCGCGGAGCTGGGGGAGCGGGCGACGCTGGTCCAGTTCTCGAGCGCCTTCTGCCAGCCCTGCCGGGCCACCCGGCGGACGCTGTCCGAGGTGGCCGCGATGGTGGACGGGGTGGCGCATATCGAGATCGACGCCGAGTCGCGGCTGGAGCTCGTCCGGGCGCTGGACATCGCCCGCACCCCCACCGTGCTGGTGCTCGACGCGGCCGGGCGGGTCGTACGGCGGGCCTCCGGGCTGCCGCGCCGGGCCGATGTCATCGCCGCTCTGGGTGATGCCGTGTGAGTCTCCGCGCCCCGGCCCCACTTGACGGTCCGCACCCGGCGTGGTCAGGGTGAACGGCATGCGCCCTGGACCCCTTCTTTACGGACGTGTGCACGTGGACCTGATGCGGACCGCCGGCGCACGGTGTCCGGGCGGGTGAGCGAACGAGGACAAGCGCAGACTCCCGCCCGTACCTCCGGCAGAAGGACAACTCCATGACGGCAACGCACGACCTCGGCACGTCCCCGCTGACGACGTCCGACCTCTTCCGCTCCGTCTTCCGCCGGCACGCCTCCGGCGTCGCCGTGATCACCGCCCAGGGCACCCGCCCGGTCGGCTTCACCGCCACCTCCCTCGCCTCCGTGGCCGCCGAGCCGCCGCTGCTCTCCTTCGGCGTGGGCACCGGCTCATCGAGCTGGCCGGTGCTGTCCGAGGCCGAGTATGTCGGTGTCCACATTCTGGGCGAGCACCAGCGGGAGCTGGCCGCGACCTTCGCGCGCAGCGGTGCCGACCGCTTCGGACCGGCCACCGGCTGGCGCTCGGGACCGGAGGGCGTACCGGTGCTCGACGGGGTGCTGGCGTGGCTGGTGTGCCGGGTGGTGGCCCGGATACCCGCCGGGGACCACCGGGTGCTGATCGGCGAGGTCACCACGGGTACGGCGGCCGGGGCCGGCCGTCCGCTGCTTTACCACCAGGGGCGCTTCAACTCGCTCCGCGACTGAACCGCCACGCGCTCCGCGGCCGACCCGCGCCTCTCCGGTTGGCATGTACGCCTCGCATGGATCACCGCCGTTGGCAAGGTCACAGTTCAAGCGGGTTGCGTACGGGGAATGAGCTCGGTGTACTGACGAGTAATATTTTGCTGCGGTGCATGGGCCGCCCCGGCAGGAACCGCCCGCGGTACCGCCCGGGTCCCGCCCCCGAAGGCGCCTATGCTGCCAGCAACAAGGCAGCTCGGTAGAGACGATGCAGTAGGAGAGCCGGCGTGAGCTTGAGGATCGTTGTCTGTGTTAAGTACGTGCCCGACGCCACCGGCGACCGGCACTTCGCCGAAGACCTGACCGTCGATCGCGACGACGTGGACGGCCTGCTCTCGGAGCTGGACGAGTACGCGGTCGAGCAGGCCCTGCAGATCGCCGATGAGGCCGATGACGCCGAGATCACCGTGCTGACCGTCGGCCCGGAGGACGCCAAGGACGCGCTGCGCAAGGCGCTGTCGATGGGTGCGGACAAGGCCGTGCACGTCGAGGACGACGATCTGCACGGCACCGACGCGCTGGGCACCTCGCTGGTGCTGGCCAAGGCCATCGAGAAGACCGGCTACGACCTGGTGGTGTGCGGTATGGCCTCCACCGACGGCACGATGGGTGTGCTGCCGGCGATGCTGGCCGAGCGCCTCGGGGTGCCGCAGGTGTCGCTGCTGTCGGAGGTGTCGGTGGAGGACGGCGCCGTGACGGGGCGCCGTGACGGTGACACCGCGACCGAGCAGCTTCAGGCGCGGCTTCCGGCGGTGGTGTCGGTGACCGACCAGTCCGGTGAGGCCCGTTACCCGTCGTTCAAGGGCATCATGGCGGCGAAGAAGAAGCCGGTGACCTCCTGGGACCTGGAGGACCTGGAGATCGAGTCGGACGAGGTCGGTCTCGAGGGTGCCTGGACCGCCGTGGACGGTGCCACCGAGCGTCCGGCCCGCACCGCGGGCACGATCGTCAAGGACGAGGGCGAGGGCGGCAAGCAGCTCGCCGCCTTTCTCGCGGAGCGCAAGTTCGTCTGACGCCGCCTCGCGGGTCAGAAGTTCATCTGAGCCGCGCTGCCCCTACCGCCCAGATCTTTCGCATGTCGCAGGAGAGCGATTCCCATGGCTGAAGTCCTTGTCTACGTCGACCACGTGGACGGTGCCGTCCGCAAGCCCACCCTGGAGCTGCTGACCCTGGCCCGCCGTATCGGTGAGCCCGTCGCCGTCTCCCTCGGTTCCGGTGCCGAGAACACCGCGTCCGTCCTCGCCGAGCACGGTGCCGTGCGGGTGCTGACCGCGGACGCGCCGGAGTTCGCCGACTACCTTGTGGTGCCGAAGGTGGACGCGCTCCAGGCCGCGTACGAGGCCGTGTCGCCGTCCGCCGTACTGTTCCCGTCCTCCGCGGAGGGCAAGGAGATCGCGGCCCGGCTGGCGGTCCGCATCGGCTCGGGCATCATCACCGACGCCGTGGACCTGGAGGCCGGTGACGAGGGTCCGGTGGCCACGCAGTCGGTGTTCGCCGCCGCCTTCACCACCAAGTCCCGGGTCAGCAAGGGCACTCCGGTGATCACCGTGAAGCCGAACTCGGCCGCCGTGGAGGCCGCCCCGGCCGCGGGCGCGGTCGAGGCGCTCGAGGTGTCCTTCTCGGAGCGCGCCACCGGTACGAAGGTCGTCTCGCGTACGCCGCGTGAGTCGACGGGGCGTCCGGAGCTGACCGAGGCCGCGATCGTGGTCTCCGGTGGGCGTGGTGTGGGCGGCGCGGAGAACTTCCCCGTCGTCGAGGCCCTGGCCGACTCCCTCGGCGCGGCCGTCGGCGCCTCGCGCGCGGCGGTGGACGCGGGCTGGTACCCGCACACCAACCAGGTGGGCCAGACCGGCAAGTCCGTCTCGCCGCAGCTCTACATCGCGGCGGGCATCTCGGGTGCGATCCAGCACCGGGCCGGTATGCAGACCTCGATGACCATCGTGG
>NZ_JBHYVB010000314.1:4721-9720 GCF_042750115.1 Streptomyces sp. NPDC059455 | reverse complement strand
GGGGGGGGGGCGGTGTTTGGGCCCCCGCGGGGGGCGCCCGCCCCGCCCGGGAAACCCCCGCCACGGCCGGGCAACCCCCGGAACGTCCGGGTGCCGGACGGGCCTTCGCCCGCCCGGCACCCGGGTATGTCACGCGCCGCCTCCGCTACGCGGGAACGCTCGCCACGCCCCGCGCCAGGAACGTCTTCCCGTTCACCCGCTCCGAGACGCCCTCGCGGTCCAGGTACGGCGTGATGCCGCCCAGGTGGAAGGGCCAGCCCGCGCCGGTGATCAGGCACAGGTCGATGTCCTGCGCCTCGGCGACGACGCCCTCCTCGAGCATCAGCCCGATCTCCTGCGCGACCGCGTCCAGCACCCGGGCGCGCACCTGCTCCTCGGTGAGGACGGTGTCGCCCTGCTGGAGCAGCGCGGCGACCTCCGGGTCCAGCTTCGGCTCCCCGGAGTCGTGGACGTAGAAGCCGCGCTTGCCCGCCTCGACCACGCGCTTGAGGTTCTCCGAGACCGTGAAGCGGTCCGGGAACGCGCCGTGCAGCGTCTCGGAGACGTGCAGGCCGATCGCCGGGCCGACCAGCTCCAGCAGCACCAGCGGGGACATCGGCAGGCCCAGCGGCTCGATGGCGCGCTCGGCGACGTCCACCGGGGTGCCCTCGTCGATCACGTTCTGGATCTCGCCCATGAAGCGGGTCAGGATCCGGTTGACCACGAACGCCGGGGCGTCCTTGACCAGGACGGCGGTCTTCTTCAGCTTCTTGGCCACGCCGAAGGCCGTGGCCAGCGAGGCGTCATCGGTCTTCTCACCGCGGACGATCTCCAGCAGCGGCAGGATCGCGACCGGGTTGAAGAAGTGGAAGCCCACGACCCGCTCGGGGTGCTTGAGCTGGGAGGCCATCTCGGACACCGACAGCGAGGAGGTGTTGGTGGCGAGGATGGCGTGCTCCGGCACGACCGCCTCGACCTCGGCGAACACCTGCTGCTTGACGCCCATCTCCTCGAAGACGGCCTCGATGACGAAGTCGGCGTCGGAGAACGCGGCGGCCTTGTCCAGCGAACCGGTCACCGCGGCCTTGAGGCGGTTGGCCCTGTCCTGGTTGATCCGGCCCTTGAGCAGCAGCTTGTCGATCTCGCCGTGGACATAGCCCACGCCCTTGTCGATCCGAGCCTGGTCGATGTCGGTCAGCACGACCGGCACCTCGAGACGCCGCGCGAACAGCAGCGCCAGCTGCGAGGCCATCAGACCCGCGCCCACGACGCCCACCTTGGAGACCGGGCGCGCCAGCGACTTGTCCGGGGCGCCGGCCGGGCGCTTGCCGCGCTTCTGCACCAGGTTGAAGGCGTAGATGCCGCTGCGCAGCTCGCTGCCCATGATGAGGTCGGCGAGCGCCTTCTCCTCGGCCTCGTAGCCTCGGGCGAGGTCGCCGTTGCGCGCGGCGTCGATGATCTCCAGCGCGCGGTAGGCGGCCGGGGCCGCCCCGTGCACCTTGCCGTCGGCGATGGCGCGGCCGCGCACCACGGCCTCGTGCCAGGCGTCGCCGCGGTCGATCTCGGGCCGTACGACCTCGAGCTCGCCCTTGAGGACGGCGGCGGTCCAGATCAGCGACTGCTCCAGGAAGTCCGCGCCCTCGAAGATCGCGTCGGCGATCCCGAGTTCGTAGACCTGCTCGCCCTTGAGCTGCTTGTTCTGGTTGAGCGAGTTCTCGATGATGACCGAGACCGCGCGGTCGGCGCCGATCAGGTTCGGCAGCAGGGTGCAGCCGCCCCAGCCGGGCACCAGGCCGAGGAACACCTCGGGCAGCGAGAAGGCGGGCAGCGCCGCGGAGACGGTGCGGTAGGCGCAGTGCAGCCCGACCTCGACCCCGCCGCCCATCGCCGCGCCGTTGTAGTACGCGAAGGTGGGCACGGCGAGCGCCGACAGCCGCTTGAAGACGTCATGGCCGCCCTTGCCGATGGCCAGCGCGTCCTCGTGGCGCTTCAGCAGCTCGACGCCCTTGAGGTCGGCGCCGACGGCGAAGATGAACGGCTTACCGGTGATGCCGACACCGGTGATCTCGCCGTCCGCGGCCTCCTTCTCGACCTGGTCGATCGCCGTGTTGAGGTTGGCGAGCGAGGCCGGGCCGAAGGTGGTGGGCTTGGTGTGGTCCAGGCCGTTGTCCAGCGTGATGAGCGCGAAGCGGCCGGCGTTCTGGGGGAGCTCGAGGTGGCGGACGTGCGCCTGTGTCACGACCTCGCCCGGGAAGAGTTCTGCCGCTCCCTTGAGAAGCTCTGCGGTGTTGGTCACTTGTTCCCCTCGAAGTGCGGGTTCTCCCAGATCACGGTGCCACCCATGCCGAAGCCGATGCACATCGTCGTGATGCCGTAGCGGACCTCGGGGCGCTCCTCGAACTGCCGTGCCAGCTGCGTCATCAGGCGGACACCGGAGGAGGCCAGCGGATGGCCGTAGGCGATCGCGCCGCCGTACTGGTTGACGCGCTCGTCGTCGTCCGCGATGCCGTAGTGGTCCAGGAACGACAGGACCTGGACGGCGAACGCCTCGTTGATCTCGAACAGGCCGATGTCCTCGATGGACAGACCGGCCTTCGCCAGGGCCTTCTTGGTGGCCGGGACCGGGCCGTAGCCCATCACCTCGGGCTCGACGCCGGCGAAGGCGAACGAGACCAGGCGCATCTTCACCGGCAGGCCCAGCTCCCGGGCGAAGTCCTCGGAGGCGATCAGCGAGGCGGTGGCGCCGTCGTTGAGCCCCGCGGAGTTACCGGCCGTGACCCGGCCGTGCGGGCGGAACGGGGTCTTCAGCGTGGCCAGGCCCTCCAGCGTGGTGCCCGGGCGCATCGGCTCGTCGGCGGTGGCCAGGCCCCAGCCCAGCTCCCCGCCCTCGGGGGAGGTGCGGCGCACCGAGATCGGCACCAGGTCCTGCTGGATCTTGCCGTTGGCGTACGCCTTGGCGGCCTTCTCCTGGCTGCGCACCGCGAACTCGTCGGCGCGCTGCTTGGAGATGTGCGGCAGCCGGTCGTGGAGGTTCTCCGCCGTCATGCCCATGAACAGGGCCGACTCGTCGACCAGCTTCTCCGAGACGAACCGCGGGTTGGGGTCGACCGCCTCGCCCATGGGGTGGCGGCCCATGTGCTCGACACCGCCCGCGACGACTGCGTCGTATGCGCCGAAGGCGATGGAGCCCGCGGTCGTGGTGACGGCGGTCATCGCACCGGCGCACATCCGGTCGATGGCGTAGCCGGGGACCGACTGGGGCAGCCCGGCCAGGATGCCCGCGGTGCGGCCGATGGTCAGGCCCTGGTCGCCGATCTGCGTCGTCGCGGCGATGGCCACCTCGTCGATGCGCTCCGGCGGCAGATCCGGGTTGCGGCGCAGCAGCTCCCGGATGCACTTGACGACCAGGTCGTCGGCGCGGGTCTCGTGGTAGATGCCCTTCGGGCCCGCCTTGCCGAATGGGGTCCGGACGCCGTCGACGAAGACGACGTCCCTAGCGGTACGAGGCACGTTGGCTCTCCTCCAGGTGCGGGATGGCACTGCTGCGGGCACGCCGGGAGCGCGCCGTCACACCCTCATGCTACTTATGAGTAACCAAGCTGCCCAGTCCCCACCGCCGGAGGGTTGAAGGTCACAGCCGCGGGCCGGCGGCGAGGCCGCCGGTCCACGCGCGTCACATCACGCCGGGGGCGTCAGCAAGGCGGCCGTCAGCACCGGGGTCACCAGGTCGACCTGCCAGGGGCGGGCGCCGTGACCTGCGAGAACGGAGGCGATCGCATCCGTCGTCGGCTCGGCGGGCGGCTCCCAGCACAGCCGCCGGACGGTGTCCGGGGCGATCAGGTTCTCCTGCGGAAGATTCAGCTGTTCGGCCAGCTGGGTGACGGCCGCACGCGCCGCGGAGAGCCGCGCCGCCGCGGCCGGGTCCTTGTCCGCCCACGCCCGCGGCGGGGGCGGACCGGCCACCGGCTGGCCCGGCTGGGGGAGGTCGGCCTCCGGCAGCGCCCGCGCCCGGTCCACCGCGGCCTGCCACTGCTCCAGCTGGCGCCGGTTCATCCGATGGCCGAAACCGTTCAGCGCGGTCAGTGCCCGGACGTCTCCCGGCAGGGCCAGCGCGGCCTCGACGATGGCCGCGTCGCCCAGCACCTTGCCCGGTGAGACATCGCGGCGCTGCGCGATCCGGTCCCGGGCCGTCCACAGCTCGCGCACCACGGCCATCTGCCGGCGCCGCCGGACCTTGTGCATCCCCGACGTCCGCCGCCAGGGGTCCTTGCGCGGCGGGGCGGGCGGGGCCGCGGCGATGGCCGCGAACTCCTGGTGCGCCCACTCCAGCTTCTCCTGCCGCTCCAGCTCGTCCTCCAGCGCGTCGCGCAGGTCCACCAGCAGCTCGACGTCGAGCGCGGCGTAGTGCAGCCAGGGCTCGGGCAGCGGGCGGGTGGACCAGTCCACGGCGGAGTGGCCCTTCTCCAGGGCGTATCCGAGGATGTTCTCGACCATGGCGCCGAGCCCCACCCGGGCGAACCCGGCCAGCCGGCCCGCGAGTTCGGTGTCGAAGATCCGGGCCGGGACCATGCCTATGTCCCGCAGACAGGGCAGATCCTGGGTCGCGGCGTGCAGGACCCATTCGGCGTCGGCGATCGCGGCGCCCAGACCCGAGAGGTCGGGGCAGCCGACGGGGTCGATCAGTGCGGTCCCCGCTCCGGCCCGGCGCAGCTGGACCAGATAGGCCCGCTGTCCATAGCGGTAGCCGGAGGCGCGCTCGGCATCGACGGCCACCGGGCCGTGGCCGGCGGCGAAGGTCGCGATGACCTCGGCCAGCGTGTCCGCGTCGGCGGTGACGGGCGGGATGCCCTCGCGCGGCTCCAGCAAGGGGACCGGCGCCGGGGGGAGGTCGTCCGGAGGAGCGCCCCCGGTGGTTCGCAGTGTCGTCTCTGCTGCGGTCTCTTGGGCGTCGGTCACCTGTCAAGGGTAGCTGTGTGCGGAGAGTACGCAGGGCGGGGGGAGGGGGGAGGGGAAGGGGATC
>NZ_JBHYVB010000314.1:0-4711 GCF_042750115.1 Streptomyces sp. NPDC059455 | reverse complement strand
CGCGCCGGGCGCGCCGCCCGGGGGGGCGGGGGGGGGGCGGGGGGCGCGGCGGGGGGGGGGGGCGCGGCGCGCCCCGCCCCGCCCCCCGCCCGCGCGCGCGCCCGCCGCGCCCCCCCCGGCGCCCCGCCCGCGCCCGCGGGGGGTGGTGGGCGGTGGCGTGGCGGCCGGGCGGGCGGTACGGCTCAGTGGATGATTCCGGTCCGCAGTGCGACCGCGACCATTCCCGCCCGGTCTCCGGTGCCCAGCTTGCGGGCGATCCGGGCGAGGTGACTCTTGACGGTGAGCGCGGACAGGCCCATCGAGACGCCGATGGCCTTGTTGGACTGGCCCTCCGCAACCAGCCTCAGCACCTCGACCTCGCGGCCTGACAGCTCCCGGTAGCCGCCCGGGTGGCCGGGGGCGCCCGGCGGGCGGCGGTGCATCCGGGCGGCGGCGCCGAGCGGGGCGGCGCCGGGGCGGCCCGGGATGCCGAGGTTGGTGCGGGTGCCGGTGACGACGTAGCCCTTGACGCCGCCGGCCAGTGCGTTCCGTACGGCGCCGATGTCATCGGCGGCGGACAGGGCCAGCCCGTTGGGCCAGCCCGCGGCGCGGGTCTCGGACAGCAGCGTGAGGCCGGAGCCGTCGGGGAGGTGGACATCGGCCACGCAGATGTCGCGCGGATTCCCGATGCGGGGACGGGCCTCGGCGATGGACGACGCCTCGATGACGTCGCGCACCCCGAGGGCCCAGAGGTGGCGGGTGACGGTGGAACGAACGCGGGGGTCGGCAACGACCACCATGGCCGTCGGCTTGTTCGGGCGGTAGGCGACCAGGCTGGACGGTTGCTCGAGGAGAACAGACACCAGGTCCTCCTGGGGAAGTGGTGGGACGGGTCACCACGTCCTTCGGCACCGATACGGCCGGGCTTTAGAGAATGATCACGATTTGGTGAGTAACAATTCGGGCAATTAGGACGACTGATCGATCGTGCCCGATCTTTTTCAGGACATCCGGAGGCTCAGCGTCTTTTTCCGGATATCCCGAACATCACGAACATCCCGAAGCTCAGCGCGCCTGGGGACCCCTCCGCTGCGGCAGCGAGACGACCCCCGCCTCCGTGGCGCCGGCCGGGGGCAGGCCCGCGATCTGGCACAGGAGGTCGCACCAGGCGGCCAGGTGTCCCGCGGTGTCCGGCACGCCCAGCCGTTCGGCGGCGCCCTCTCCCGCCGGCTCCGGGCGGCGCGGGCCGGGATGGGCCGCTTCGGGGGACGGGTGGTCGGACGGGGTCCAGGAGGCCCGGATCTCGATCCGGGTGGACGGCTCCCGCTCGCCCATCGCGCCGAAGTAGTGCGAGCTCGCCCGGGTGACCGTGCCGCTGGGCTCCCCGTAGGGCAGACCGCGTGCCTCCAGCGCGCCGGTGAGCCAGGACCAGCACACCTCGGGCAGCAGCGGATCCGCCGCGATCTCCGGCTCCAGGTCCGCGTGGACCAGCGTGACCAGGCGGAAGGTGCCGCGCCAGGCGTCGTGTCCGGCCGGGTCGTGCAGCAGGATCAGCCGGCCCTCCGCCAGCTCTTCGTCATCGCCCGCCGCGCCGGTGACCACCGCCTCCAGCGCGTACGAGTAGGGTGCGAGCCGACGCGGGGGTGGGGTCGGATCGAGCTCCACCTCGGGCCGCACCCGCACACCACGCATCGCGGCGACGGCATGCCGGAAGGCGGGAGGGGTGTCCTCACCGCCCGCGTCCGTGCCGTCAGGGCCGTCAGCACCGTTCGCGAGGTGTCCTTGAACCGCTGCCATGCCCGGAAGACTAGGCGCATTGAGGGCCCTAACCGGGGAGGAACACCCGGGTTGGCGGGTCACTCGTTCGGCCCGTGCGAAAATCTGGGGCATGAGCGCCAACGAGCGGCCCTCGGGTCAGCAGCAGACCGGCCGTGCCGCGGCCAGTTCCACAGCCGATTCCGCTTTTCTGCGGGCCTGCCGCCGGGAGCCGGTGCCCCATACCCCTGTGTGGTTCATGCGGCAGGCGGGGCGCTCGCTTCCGGAGTACCGCAAGTTGCGCGACGGCACCGCGATGCTGGAGTCCTGCATGCGGCCCGACCTGGCCACCGAGATCACGCTGCAGCCGGTGCGCCGCCACCGGGTTGACGCGGCCGTCTACTTCAGCGACATCGTCGTGCCGCTCATGGCCATCGGTATCGACCTCGACATCAAGCCCGGTGTCGGGCCGGTCATCGAGCGGCCGATCCGCACCCGCGCCGATCTGGAGCGGCTGCGTCCGCTCGACCCGGACGATGTGAAGTACGTCACCGAGGCCATCGGAGCGCTCGTCGGCGAGCTCGGCGCGACCCCGCTCATCGGCTTCGCGGGCGCCCCCTTCACGCTCGCCAGCTATCTGGTCGAGGGCGGTCCCTCGCGCAACCACGAGCACACCAAGGCGCTCATGTACGGCGACCCGGCGCTCTGGTCCGCGCTGCTGGACCGGCTCGCCGACATCACCACCGCCTTCCTCAAGGTGCAGATCGAGGCGGGCGCCTCGGCCGTCCAGCTCTTCGACTCCTGGGCGGGCGCCCTGGCCCCCGCCGACTACCGCCGCAGCGTGCTGCCGGCCTCCTCGAAGGTCTTCGCCGCCGTCGCCGGATACGGTGTGCCGCGCATCCACTTCGGCGTGGGCACCGGCGAGTTGCTCGGGCTGCTCGGCGAGGCGGGCGCGGACGTCGTCGGTGTCGACTGGCGGGTGCCGCTGGACGAGGCCGCCCGGCGGGTCGGCCCCGGCAAGGCGCTCCAGGGCAATCTCGACCCCGCGGTGCTGTTCGCCCCGCGTACGGCCGTCGAGGCCAAGGCGGACGAGGTGCTGGAGGCGGCCCGGGGGGTGGAGGGGCATATCTTCAACCTCGGCCACGGCGTGCTGCCCAGCACCGATCCGGACGCGCTGACCCGACTCGTCGAGTATGTGCACACCCAGAGCGCATCGCGCGCACCTTCTGTGAAGGTCTGAACCAAGCGGGAACCCGCGTGCCTCCCGTGGCGTCGTGAGGGGCATGACCGACATGCCCGCCACCGCGCTGTCAGCCCCGCAGGAGTCGCCGGAGTGTGTCCACTTCGTCGACGACTGGCACGGCATCCTCCACGAGACCCATGGCGGCGACTCGGACCGGGTCGTCCTGGACTGTGCCAGGCGGCTGGTGGCCGATCCCGCGGGCGAGGAGGCGTACGCCTGGACGCTCGGGCTGGTCATGATGGCCGCGCACATCGGCCGGTTCTCCCGTAAGGACGTCGCCGCGGCGGCCCTGGAGGCGCTCCACGCCACCGACCGGCGGCTGCGCGAGGCCCCCTGCGCCCACCGGACGCATCCGTACGAGAGCGACCTGGACGACCGGATCGACCACTTCGTGGACGATCTGCCGCTGCTCACCAACGGGCTGGCCGAGGACCGGGACCCCGACTGGGAGGACGACGCCACCAAGGAGCAGTGGCTGTGCCCGCGCGACATCGCCGGGTACGCGCGGGTCGCCATCGACATCATCGCCCCCGGCAGCGTGGGCGGCATCCCGCCCCGGCTCCCGGTCCGCGACGCGCGCCGCGCCGAGGATCTGCGCTCGATCGTCTGGGACTACCCGAGCGCGGCGGTGGACCCCGCCGAGGAGCTGTCCGCCTACGCCAGGAACCTGGTCGCCAACCCCCTGGGCTACCACCGCGCCGGACTCGTGGTCGTCCTGCACGCCGCCTGCTGGTACGCCGCCAGCGGCCGGATCCGCGACCGGCGGGTCCTGGACACCATGGTGGACGCCCTGGAGGCGGTGCTGCCCGGCCTCGGCGGCGCCTCCTGCGCGCACGGCGACGGTGAGCACCCCGAGGTCGGCCGGGACACCGCGGAGCAGGCCACCGTGGGCATCCATCTGCTCAGCCCCGGCGGCCGGGGCGTCTACCGCCACTGGCACCGCGAGGAGCTGGAGACGGCGCCGCTGGAGGCATGGCTGTGCCCGGCCTTCCTCGCCGCGATCGCCCGCGAGGCGCTGGACCATCTGCGCGCCGGCCGTGAACGGCTCTTCGGCCTCCGGGACACCGCCCACCTGGACGAGGTGCTGCTGCGCCCCGGCGGACGGCTCGACATCGAACGGCTCACCCACGCCGTGCGGTTCCGCTGCCGGGACGGGCAGGCCGCGGAGGACGCCGGGCTGTGGGCCGCGCGGCGGTTCGCGGCCGGCCCGGCCGATCCGCGCGAGCGGCTGGTGCTGCTGCTGGTGGCCTGCTGGTCGGTGACCTCGGGCGAGGAGGCCCCGCCCGAGGCCGTCCACCGGGATCTGCGGGCGATCCTCGGCGCGGTGCGGACCGACCTGGCGGCCGACCTGGCAGCCGGGTCCTGCCCGCACGGGGACGCGCACCCCTGGGAGGTGCTGGCCGAGCTGGCGGGCCGCCGTCACTTCGGCTTCCACGAGGACCCTTACGGCGCCCATCTCAACCATCTGTACGCGCCGGGGGAGTACGACACGCCCGAGCCGCCCTTCGCCCCCGAGGCGTGGAGCTGCCCCCACCATGTGGCCGAGCGGGTCCGGCAGGCGCTGCGGATCATCGACGGCGCGCGCTGACCGGCGGCGCGGGGGCCGACGAGGCTTGCCGCCTGCGGCGGGCTGTTCCCCTACCCGCCCCTTCCCGAACCATGGGGCTCCGCCCCCTGGACCCCGGACGCCCTTCGGGCGTGTCCTCAAGCGCCGGACGGGCTGATCTCAGCCCC
>NZ_JBHYVB010000313.1:3877-9869 GCF_042750115.1 Streptomyces sp. NPDC059455 | reverse complement strand
GTCCCCCTCAGACATGAGGATGAAGTCCATACCGACCCTTCCGACGAATGTTAGTGAGCGATAACGTAGGTCGTAGCCCAGCCCAGGTCAAGGCCACCGATGGATGGTGAACGTGTTAATTATGAGTAACGTGTGTAAGCCTCGACTGCGGGCCTCTCTCCATCCGCCGAGTAGTGACGCATCCGCGAGGTACGGGTCGAGCAGGCACAGGAGGAGGAGTGACCACACATGAGCGAGTTGCGGATTGAGCGTTTGACCTCGCCTGACATCGCGAGTGCCATCGCGAGCGGTATGCGTACGGCGGTCTTGCCGCTGGGCGCCACGGAGCAGCACGGTGCGCACCTGCCGATGTCGGTCGACAGTGATCACGCCGATCGACTGGGTGTTCTTGTCGCCGAGCGGCTTGGCGACGCGCTCGTGCTACCGACGGTGCGGATCGGCTGCTCGTCGCATCACCTCGGCTTCGCCGGAACGCTCTCGCTGCGGGCCGAGACGCTCGAAGCGATCTGCGCCGACTGCTGTGCGAGCCTCGCCGGGCACGGCTTCCGCAGGGTGCTGATCTTCTCGGCGCATATCGGCAACTACCCGGTGCTCGGTGACATCGAGCCGAAGCTCGCCGCGCGGCTTCCCTCCGGCCTGGATGTCATCGCGTTCGCAGACTCGGCAGCGGTCCTCCGCGCGTGGCGCGACGCCGCTCAACGCGTCGCCGGCCTCGCCGACCACGTCGGAGGCCATGCCGATGTCGCCGAAAGTTCGATCATGCTAGCCGTGCGGCCGGACGCGGTGAGGAACGATCGCGCCGCCGCAGGTTTCACCGGGTCCATGGATGACGCGTTGCTGGCCCGCGTATTCACTGACGGTGTCAAGGCAGTCGCACCCAGCGGGGTGCTCGGTGATCCGCGCGGAATGTCGTCTGAGCTGGGCTTCGCCTGTCTGACCGCGGTGGCCGACCTGCTCGCAGAACACGCAAGGGCACGTTATCGGCCGCTCACCTAGACTAGACTCTACATGTGTCGAGCTCACCTACCCCCCGTACCGCGTCTCCCCGCGCCACCCGTCGGCAGGTGCTGATCAAGGTCGCCGGAGAGTTGTTCAACGAGCGTGCCTTCGATGCGGTCACCACTGAGATGATCGGCGCGCGTGCCGGTGTGACCGGCCCCGCGCTCTACCGGCACTTCCCGAGTAAGCAGGCGTTGCTGATCGCGGTGCTCGAGGATCCGCTCAACGAACTGCTGGTTCATGCCCGCAAGACGGCAGCCGAGGTGACGGATCCCCGCAAGGCACTCGAGGAGATGATCGATTACCACGTCAAACGCAGTCTCCAGAACGTTCCGTCCACGCTGGTGTTCCTGAAGAACGAACACAACGTCCCGGAAGACGAGCGCCATCGCATGCGGCGCATGATGCGCCTCTACGCCGAAGAGTGGAGCGGACTGGTCACCCGGCTGCGGCCCGACCTGTCAGACGCGCAGACCCGCGTTCTCACACACGCCGTCTTCTCGATGATCAACGCGGTGCCCCAGTTCAACAGCGGCCTCGATCCCGACATCGTCGCGACGACCATCCGCACCGCCGCGATCAACGCGCTACTCGTCCCCGCGGACGCGATCTGACAGGAGTGGGGGTCTTCAAGGACGCGGCTCGTAGCCGCTGACCTGATCCAGGCCGGGGTTGGTGACCGTGAGGTGACCCGGCGCTTCGGGATGACCCGGATGTCGGCGAACCGCTGGCGGCGAGCGTCGCCCTCCACGTCGCGCGCCGCGGGGGGCGATCGGGCACTACACGCCATCGCCTCCCTCCTGCGTTACTCCAGACTGACCGGCGCCCCGGTCGGGCTCGCCATGAGCCGCGTATGGGCCCGCTTCCCTGCGACGCCGCAGCGGTCATGCGCTGCGAGCCGGTGATGTGGTGCCGCGGTGATTTCCTCAGCCTCGGGCAGGGTGTTACATGAAACTTATGGGGCCCGGCTCGTCAGCTCTGTTGGATCCGCGGAGAGGCCGTGTGATGGATCTGATGAATTTTGAACCGATCCGGACGCATCCGCAGCTGTTGCTTGATCGTGCGCGCTCCGAGCCCAACATTATTGCGCTGCGCCACTGGCGCGAAGGGGTTGTGGACGCGATCACATGGCGGACGTACCGAGATCGAGTACGCGAGATCGCGCTCGGCCTTGTCGACCACGGCGTGCGGCACGGCGATCGCGTCGCGGTGATGAGCAGCGCACGCCCCGAATGGGCCTTCGCCGCACTGGCCGTGCAGAGTGTCGGCGGCGTGGTGGTGGGCGTCTACCCGACCAACTCGCCCGCCGAGATCGAGCAGATCCTGGCGCACAGCGAGGCAGTGGCCTTTATGGGCGAGGCAACCACGGAGCTCGACAAGGTGGCGGAGATCGCGGCCCGCACACCCAAGCTGCGGCTCGTCGTCGGCATGGACACCGCCCCGCCGGCGCTGCCTGGGGCAATCACCGGGACAACGTGGGAGGAGTTGCGCACAGAGGGAGCGCGGCATCCGAGCGTCGTATCCGACCGTCTGGTCGAGATGGTCGCTGCCACGGCACTCGACGACCCCGCCGTTCTCTTCTACACGTCGGGCTCCACAGGAGCTCCGAAAGGCGTCACACACTCGCACCGTACGCTTCAGCACTCGGTCCAGACCGTCGTCGGCCTCTATCCGGAGCTCGACAGCCGTGAGCTGGACATCGTCGGTTTCCTGCCGCTGGCCCACGTGGCGCCGGCGCTGTTGCTGATCTTCACTCCGCTGCTCTCCCGTCTCGTGGTGACGTACTGCCGCATCGAGGACTACGAGGACGCGTTGCGCACCGTGCGACCGACGGCGCTGCTGTGGCCCCCGCGCTTCTACGAGAAGGCCGCCGGCGAGCTGATCGCACGAACGCGGGCTTGGCCCCGGGTGCGCCGGTACGCCTACAAAGGCGCGATGTGGGTCGGTCGCCGAATGGCCGAGCGCCGTTGGTCCGGTGGTCATCCCTCGGTATTGCTGCGGATCGCATACACCGCAGTGCTTCACCGTGTCTTCCTGCCGTTGCGGGCAAGTGTCGGATTGGACCGCCTGCGCGTCGCTTTCACCGCCTCTGCCGCGATGCCCGAGAACGTCATCGCGCTGTGGCAGATCTGGGGGCTGGATCTCCGCGAATGCTATGGCCTCACCGAAACAGCCGGCTGCCCCGTTGCTCATTTCGACCAGACGTTTCCGCGCCCGGGATATATTGGTCGAAAATTCCCGGACCCACGCTTCCAGGTCGAGGTCGCGCATGATGGTGAAATGCTGGTCCGCGCACCATTGCTGTTTCGCGAATACTGGCGCAACCCCAAGGAGACAGCTGCCGTTCTGCAGGACGGCTGGTTCCGTACCGGCGACCTGATCGAGCGTACCGCGCACGGTGAGATCCGCCTCATCGGCCGAAAGAAGGACGTGATCATCACCAGCGGCGGCAAAACGATCAATCCGCAGCCGATCGAAACCCGGCTGAAGGAGAGCTCACTGATCAGCGAAGCAATCGTCGTGGGCGACGCGCGCAAGTGCCTCACCGTGCTGCTCGAGCCAAGCACACAGGCCAAGGCGCTGACTACGACGGCGCTGTCCGAACGCCTGCGAGCCGAGCTCGGGCGAGTCAACACGGACCTCGCACGCGCGCAACGGCTGAAGGACTTCCGTGTGCTGCCTCGGCCCCTCGAGGCCGAACGCGGCGAGCGGACCGCGAATGGCAAGGTCAAGCGGAACACGGTAGTGAATTCATTCGCTACGCTGATCGACGAAATGTACGGCGGGAATGACGACACAGTGATCGCGAACCACCTACGGCCGCGGTCGCATTAGCGAAGAACCTTGATGAGTTGGCCGTGGCTCCTACATCTGCTGACGCGCATACAGCAATGGGTGGACTCATGCGGCTCCCGATCTGACACGACAACAGCTCCGAGCAGCGCAAGCCGGCACCGCGGCGCAGACCCGGTGAGCGCGCTACAGGCACGACGACCACAGATCATCTCCGGCTTCTGCCCTGGCCCGAGCAGTTCGGTTACCCGGACCGCTCTGCGGCTTGAGTCGTTCGGCAATGCTGACTTAATTCCATTCTTGCGCGCCACTCCCAGACCATGTCTCTTCTGCATCCATACTTGTGGAATTTGAATTAGTCCAGTCGTATCAGTGCATTGCGCGTCTGTGTACGACGGGTCAGAGTCAGCACATGCGAAGTGCATCGAGTGTGTGCGTACGCAGTTCCTGCTGACCCACGAGGTATGGCATGCGATCGGCGGCGCTCCATCAATGCGCCCCATCATCCGATGGCCATCCCGCAGTCGTCGAATCAGCAGTCACCGACGAGGGAGCCCTGACGGCTGCGCCGCTCGAATCCAGAGAGATTGGGGCTTCAACCCCCTGAGGCAGCACCGGGCCCCGGCGACTGTCGACCTCGCCACAGTGCCTCGGAGCCTGACCCGACGGAAGGGTCCAGTCAGGACCCGCCCCCTGATCGCGCCGAGCAACGTGACGGCGTCGACCTCGCGCGGCGAGGGCGGCCGAACGGCGCATCTCCCATCCTGGTGTGACAAGGAGAGTCAATGACGACGGCACAACATTCCGAAAAGACGATCAGCTTGAGGTCCGCCCGGCGCGCATCGCTGGCGGGCGGCGTCGGGACACTGATCGAGTACTACGACTTCAGTGTCTATGGGTTTCTGACGCTCACCATCGGACCGTTGTTCTTCCCCAGCGACAATCCGACGGTCTCAACCCTGTCCGCGCTCGCGGTGTTCGCGTCGTCCTACCTCATCCGTCCGCTCGGTGGCTGGTTCTTCAGTCGCCTCGGCGACCGCCGCGGCCGCCGGACAGCCCTCGTCGCGACGATCGTGATGATGGGCGCGGCGTGCGGCGTGATGGGCCTGCTGCCCACCTACGGACAGGTCGGAGTCGCCGGGACGATCGCCATCGTCGTTGTGCGACTCACCCAGGGGTTCGCTGCCGGTGGTGAGATCGGTGGCGCGGCCACCTACATCGCCGAGCTGGCGCCGCCCGGCAAGCGGGGCTTCTACGGATCGACGGTTTCCATGGGGTCCACTCTCGGGTTCGCCGTGGCCGCCGGCGTCGTAGGGCTGGTCCGGCTGCTGGTTCCGGCCGACCAGATGGCAACGTGGGGCTGGCGGATTCCGTTCCTCCTCTCGCTGGTCCTCACTGTGGTGTGTCTGCGGGCTCGACTGCGGGTCGAGGAGTCGCCGCAATTCCAAGAGCTGAAGGAGAAGGCCGCGATCGTACGCAGTCCGATGCTGGCCGCTCTGCGGAGCCACCCGCTGTCGGTCGCCCGTGTGGCGGGCCTGGCTATCGCGTTCAACGGCACCGGCTACTTCGGCGTCGCCTACTTCGCCATCTTCCTGCAGGAGGAAGGATTCTCCGCCACAGGCGTCGCCTGGACATCGGCGTTGTGCATCGCCCTGGCCACCTTCACCTACCCATGGGCGGGCAAGTTGACGGATCGCTACGACCGCAAGCCCATCCTGCTGGCGTCCTACATTATCTTCGCTGTCATCGCTTGGCCGGTCTTCGCACTCCTCATCGCGGCAACCAACCTCTGGGCCGTCGGGGCCGTCTATCTGGTCTTCATGTTCTTCACCGGGTGGGCGCAGGTGCCTACGTGGCCGTTGGCCACGGAGCTGTTTCCGGCAAGCGTGCGCTACTCAGGCATCGCAATCGGCTACAACCTGGGCGTGATCATCGGCGGCATCACGCCACTCGTCGCCGCTGCCCTCGTGGCCGGCACCGGAAGCAGAACCAGCCCTGTCTACTGGATCCTCGCCGTAACGCTCATCGGAGTGATCACCGTCGCGCGACTGCCGAAGACCGCGTCGAAGCCGCTACCCGCCTAAGCGGACGGCCAGGTCCACGCTCTACTGGGCCCCCCCCGGACGCGCCCCGGGGGACGGGATCCGCGTCGCCGCGGGAAACACCCCCCCCGCGGTAGAGCCCCCCAGCCCCCCCCCGG
>NZ_JBHYVB010000313.1:0-3867 GCF_042750115.1 Streptomyces sp. NPDC059455 | reverse complement strand
TCGCGCGAAGGCCGACTACCGCGTCGATGCCGCTACCCGCCTACGCGGACGGCCTGGTCCACGCTCTCCTTCACCCGCGTGTACGCCGCCTGGGTTATGGAGATCGTCGAGCCTGCGGATACCACGACCGCGGCGAATCAGCCCGCATGCCGACCGCGTGCTGTCCGCGGGCGGGCTGTGCTCCTCCGCCCGACGTCCTTTCCCGTCGTACGCACCGCACCGGCGACCGGTTGAGAACTCTCTGGTGAGGTGAGGCTGCCGATCCACCCGAGGAAGAGTGCCGCCGGCACGGACACCATGCCCGCGTTGTAGTACGGATACCAGTTGAAGCTCAACTCCGGCCATAGTGAGTTCTTGGTACCGGTGACGACGGGTGAGGAGGCCGTGAGCACGATGGACAGCAGCAGTCCCCCGTGGACGGACCAGAGAAGCCCCCGGCGATTGAACTTGGGCCAGAAGAAAGTGTAGATCAGCGCCGGGAATACACTCGAGGCCGCAACGCAGAGAGCGAAGATGACCAGGGACTCGACCGGGTACCGGCTGATGGCTGTGGACAGCGACAGGCTCACGGCGACCAGGACGGCGAGGACCAGACGCAGTACTCGCGCTTCTCCGGTTCGGGTGCGCGGGTCCTTGCCCTGGGCGAACACATCACGCGCGAAGGTGACAGCGGCAGCGAAGGCCACACTTGACACGGTCGTGAGCGCGGCGAGGAAGGCCACGGACGCCATGGCCGTGATGAGCGCAACGCGCGCCACTGAGCCGTGCGGGAGTACTTCCGAAGCCAGCAGAATCGGGGACCCCTGCCCAACGTCGTCAACCGCTCGGATGACGTCGCCTCCCACCACGGCCGCGGCCGCGAAGCCCGCCGCGCTCAGGAGGACGACAAAGGCAGCACCCAGTCCCGAGGCAATGCTCATGGACCGGCGTGCCGAGCGCCCGGTGCGGGAGGCGCTCACCCGCAGGATCAGGTTCGGCAGCACGGCCGTACCGAGGATGACGACGATGTGTTCGCCGATCGCGTTGAGTGATCCGAGGTTCGCGATACGCGGCCAGAGTCCGGGGCTCAGATATCCGCTCGGCGACACGCTCTTCTCCGCCGCCGCCGAGAGCAGATACCCGGGGTTCCACTCGAATCTGCTGAGGGCCAGCAGCGTGATCAGCGAAAGCGTGATCAGGGTGACGACCACCTTGACGACTTGCATGAAGCTGGTGCCTCGCAGATCTGCCACGACGGCGAAGAAGCCGACGAGAAGCCCCATCAGCACCGTGCAGACCACTTGGGTTCCATGGTTCGACCGGCCGATCAGGAGGGCCACGCTGATGCCGGTGGCCCGCAGTTGGACCATGAGAAGGGGAATGGTGATCGCGAGTGTCACCAGAGCCGCGGCAGTCCGCGACGCGCGCCCCGCGGCATGCATGGAGAAGAGGTCACCGAGAGTGTAAAGCCCGCTGTCGCGTATTTTTTGAGCAAGGAGCAGCAGTACACCGAGGGCGAGCATGAGGTCGATGGCGATGCTGAACCCGTCGTAGCCGTACAGAGCGATAAACCCGGACGTCACCAACAGGGTGACGACCGTGATCTGCTCGCCCGCCATGGCGAATCCGTTGAAGACCGGAGAGAGCGACCGATCCGCGAGGTAGAGCCTCTCCGGCTCGTGTTCCTGACTCGAGGCAAGCGTGAAAAGCCACAGCAGAGACAGCCCGATGAATACCAGGAAGGCGACGATCACGGGGCCTCTGGCGTCTGAACCGATCGGGTCGAGTACACCTGCGCCCACGATGTGCACGGTCACCGCTTCACCGCCAGGGATCATCGACGGGGGGCGCACCCGGCGCCTCGGCCTGGGGTACGTCGGAGGTCCGGGGCCGCTCGACGGGTTCGCAGGCTGTGCATCGCGTCTCATACACCCACACGGTGGCGACGAAGAGGCCGCATTGCAGGACGCCCCAGACGAGGCCGAGGGGGATGTGTCCGTACACGTGAACTGCGGGAAGGGCGGTCAGCAAGGACAGCGCGATGCCGACGACAAGAGGGACGGCGTTGGCGGCGACGAACGCACGTCGGGCACGACGCGTGGTTCCGCGGAGACTTTCACCATGTCGCGGTCGGAGGGCATCGAGCGATGGGTCCGGTGCCAGTGGGTGATCCGGTGAGGGCGAGGAGAAGACGGGGCGCACGGAAACCTTCCGGGCTTCGAGGGCGGGTGACTCGGCCGACGCGTATGGGTGCCTCGGACACGCGGCTTGTTCCGGCGCGCGAAAGGTCGAGGATCTGGCCGACGGCCGGGGAGGGACACGAACAGGAATCTCATGGGCATCAGATGGCGTCTCGGTCCGGGGCACGGCGGAGGCCGACCCGCTACCGGACTGATCGCTACCGCGGCCCGTAGATCACTACGGTGTTGCCCCATGGGTCCCGGGCCACGGCCCGGACCTCGTGCGGGCCCTGCTCGGGCTCCCGGACGACGGATCCGCCGCCTTGTACGAGGGCGGTGAGCGCCGAGGTCACGTCGGGGACCTTGAACGACGCCGCGGGCACCCCACCGGTGACGTCCTCGGCAGGGCCGGTCAGGGCCAACGTGGTACCGCCGGCGTCGAGGGCGGCGTAGCGGTCGCCGTCGACGAACTTCGTGGCCAGGCCAAAGGTGTCGGCGTAGAAGCGCACGGCGGCGTCGATGTCGGCCACCGGGTGCAGCACGTTTCCGATCTTCACGAGGTCGACCTCCACGGAATCACTCACCGGACGGCCCCGCAGTACGGCCCGAGCGGAGGGTTCCACCACACCGCGCGCCGCGCGTGGATGAACCACTCGTGCGATCCACCGGAGCTGACGAGCCGGGTCCGATGTCAGTCATGTAACGCTCTGCCCGAGGTGGAGGAAATCACCGCGGTACCACATCACCGGCTTGCCGCTGCCTACGCGCGCGTCGTGCACACGACCGATGAGAATGACGTGATCTCCGCCGGGGATGGCTTGCTCCAGCTCGCAGCGGATGACCGCCGCGGCGTCGGGCAGTATCGGGTGTCCGCCCTCGTCGGACTCGAAGCTTCCGTGTGCGAACTTGTCCTCGCCCTTCGTGGCGAACCTCATGGCCAACTTCGCATGCGCGGGCGTCACGATGTTCACGACGAACCGCTCAGCCGCTATAAAAGCTGGGAAGCAGTCCGCTCCTTGGTCCAGGCACACCAGAACAAGTGGTGGATCGAGCGACAGCGCCGCGAAGGAACTCGCGGTGAACCCATGCGGGGTGCCCCCGGCACTTCGGGTCGTCACGATCGTCACGCCGGCAGGGAATTGGGCCAACGCCGAACGGAAGGCAGCCGCGTCCAGCCCCTGGACTTGATCAGCCATTCCACACCTCGCGGACAGCTCGGACGGCGGGGTCGTGGTAGCCGCCGAAGGCATCAACGTCGACGTGCGCCGCGAGTGGCGCCTGCTCGACCGGCCCTCGGTAACGGTGCTCACGTGCGAGCCCGGTCGGGATGTCCCCCTCAGCCATGACGATGACGTCCATGTCGATCCTTCCTCGAATGTTATTGACGAATAACATATGGGCGTGGCTTGGGTGCGGTCAAGCCCCCGGATGGAGAGGTGAATCCGTTAGTGCGCAGTAACGAAGCGGGAGTCGCGTCAGCCCGCGGCCGCCTGTGCGGCCCTGTGTGGCTGTCGGTCGCGATGTGACCGGGGTCGCTCTGGTCGCGGCCCCTCCCGTGCGCGCCTGGTCGACCTCTGTTGTTATCTCAAGGTAACGCCCGTCGCTCTTCCTGGGGCCTTGACCTGGGCTGGGCTACGACCTACGTTATCGCTCACTAACATTCGTCGGAAGGGTCGGTATGGACTTCATCCTCATGTCTGAGGGGGAC
>NZ_JBHYVB010000312.1:0-9873 GCF_042750115.1 Streptomyces sp. NPDC059455 | reverse complement strand
CAAACCACCATCACCGGCACCCTCCGCCGCGACGACGGCGGCCCCCACCGCTTCCTCACCCACCTCGCCGAACTCTCCACCACCGGAACACCGGTCCACTGGCCCAGCGCCTACGCCGGAACCACGCCCTCCCAAGTCCCCCTGCCCACCTACCCCTTCCAGCACCAGCACTACTGGCTGGCCGCCACCGGCCACTCCGGAGATGTCGGCTCCGTCGGCCTGCGCGAAGCGGCGCATCCGCTGCTGGGGGCCGTGGTCAGCGTGCCGGACACCGGAGGGGTGCTGCTCACCGGGCGGCTGGCGCCGTCGGCGCAGTCCTGGCTGGCCGACCACATGCTGTCGGGCGTCGCCCTGGTGCCGGGTACGGCGATCGTGGAACTTGCCGTACGTGCCGGGGACGAGACCGGCACCCCGGTGCTGGAGGAGCTGGTCCTCGGCCAGCCCATGCTCCTGCCCGACGACAGCGCGCTTCAGGTGCAGGTCCTGGTCGGCGCGGCCGAGGACGACGAGCGCCGTGCGGTACGGGTCTACTCCCGCGTCGATGAGTCCGAGCCCTGGGTCGAGCACGCCTCGGGCGTGCTGTCCCCGCAGGTCGTCGCGCCCGTCGAGGCGGAGCGGCAGTGGCCGCCCGCCGGGGCGGAGCCCGTTGCCCTGGAGGGCTTCTACGACCGCCTGGCCGAGGCGGGTTACGAGTACGGGCCGGTGTTCCGCGGGCTGACCGCCGCGTGGACCCTCGACGGTGAGGTGTTCGCCGAGATCACCCTCGGCGAGGAGCAGCACGAACTGGCGGGCCGCTTCGGCATCCATCCGGCGCTGCTGGACGCCGCGCTCCACGCGAGCAACTTCTGCCCGGGCAATGAGCCAGGTGGCGCGACGTATCTGCCGTTCTCGTGGAACGGCGTGCGGTTGTACGCCGGCGGGGCCACCGCCCTGCGGGTGCGGGTCACCTCCACCGGGCCGGACAACCTGTCGCTGCACGCGACCGATCCACACGGCGTGCCCGTGGTGACCGTCGGATCGCTGGTGCTGAGGGAGACCACCGCGGCGCAACTCCGTTCCACATCGCCCTCGTCCAGCGCGGACTCGCAGTTCACCGTGGAGTGGACCGAGCATCCCCTTGCCCGGCACGAGGTGGCGTGGACGGACCTGGACGCCGTGCACGACGACGGCGCGTGGCCGCCGGTGGTCGTGGCCGACACCCGGGCGTACGGCGCGGAGGGCGGCGAGCCGCCGGAGCACGCCCGTGAGCTGACCGGCCGGGCACTGGCCGCGATACAGCGTCTGATCAGCGACGACGGACTCGCCGACAGCCGCCTGGTGGTGCTCACCGGGGGCGGCATGGCGGTGCATGACGACGCCGAGGTCACCGATCCGGCGGCCGCCGCGGTGTGGGGCCTGGTGCGCGCGGCGCAGGCCGAACACCCGGGCCGGGTGTGCGTGATCGACACCGACGACCGGTCGGCCAAGGCCCTGCCCGCCGCGCTGGCCACGGAGGAACCCCAGCTCGCGCTGCGTGGTGGAACCGCATGGCTGCCACGCCTGGTGCGCGCGCGCCCGGGTCTGGCGGTACCGGCAGCCGCCGCGTGGCATCTGGACGTCACCGAACACGGCACGCTCGAGAACCTCGCCCTGGTGCCCCACCCCCGGGCGGAGGCGCCGCTGGAGGCGGGCCAGGTGCGGATCGCGGTGCGCGCCGCCGGCCAGAACTTCCGCGATGTGCTCATCGCCCTCGGGATGTACGAGGCGGAGATCGGCACCGAGGGCGCCGGTGTGGTGACCGAGGTCGGCCCGGGTGTGGCGGACCTGGCCGTGGGCGACCGCGTGATGGGCATGCTGCCCGGTTCGTTCGGTCCGCTGGTGGTGGCGGACCGGCGGACGGTCGTACGGATGCCGCGCGGCTGGTCGTTCACGGCGGCGGCCGGGGTGCCGGTCGCCTATCTCACCGCGCTGTACGCGCTGCGGGACCTGGGCCACGTCCAGCCGGGTGAGACGGTGCTGGTGCACGCCGCCGCCGGTGGTGTCGGCATGGCCGCCGCACACCTCGCCCACCACTTCGGCGCCGCCGTCCTCGCCACCGCCCACCCCGCCAAACACCACATCCTCGAACGGCTCGGCGTGCCCGAGGAACGGCGCGCCTCCAGCCGCGACCTCGCCTACGCCCAGACCTTCCCCACCGCCGACCTCGTCCTCAACTCCCTCACCGGCGAACACATCGACGCCTCGCTGGGGCTGCTCAACCCCGGCGGCCGGTTCATCGAGATGGGGCGCACCGACATCCGGGACGCGGCCGAGGTGAGCGCCGCCCACCCGGACCGCATGTATCGCGCGTTCGACCTGGGCGCGGACGCGGGGCCGGACCGCATCCAGGAGCTGCTGGTCGAGCTGGTGGACCTGTTCGAGCGGGGCCTGATCCCCGCGCTGCCCACCCGGCCGTGGGACATCACCCGCGCGCCCGACGCGTTCCGCTGGATGAGCCAGGGCCGCCACACCGGCAAGATCGTGCTCACCCTCCCCCGCGCCCTCGACCCCGAAGGCACCGTCCTGGTCACCGGCGGCACCGGCACCCTCGGCTCCGCCATCGCCCGCCACCTCGTGGCACACCACGGCGTACGCCACCTGGTCCTCGCGAGCCGCCAGGGGCCGAACGCCCCCCGCGCGGCCGACCTCCACGACGAGCTGGCCGAACTCGGCGCGCGGGTGCGGATCACCGCCTGCGACATCGCCGACCGCGGCCAACTCGCCACGCTCCTCGCCGACATCCCGGCCGACCAACCCCTCACCGGTGTCGTGCACACCGCCGGCGCCCTCGCCGACGGCATCATCACCACCCTCGACCCCGACCGCATCGACACCGTCTTCCGCCCCAAGGTCGACGCGGTCGCCCATCTGCACGACCTCACCCACCACCACGACCTGGCCCTCTTCGCCGTGTACTCCTCCGCCGCCGGAATCCTGGGGAACGCGGGCCAGGCCAACTACGCCGCCGCCAACACCTATCTCGACGCCTTCGTGCAGCAGCGGCGCGCGGCGGGGCTGGCCGGGCTGTCACTGGCCTGGGGCCTGTGGGCGGAGACCAGCGATCTGTCCGCCGCGCTGGTCACGGCGAATCGGGATCGCACCAAGCACGGGGTCGTCCGCCCGATGAGCACCGAACACGCGCTGAGCCTCTTCGACAGCGCCCTCGGCCTGGGGTTGTCCCTGGTGGTACCGGCGAAGCTGGACACCGCGAAGCCGGCTTCCGGCGCGCTGCGGGACGAGCCCGCTCCGGGCGATGTGTCGCCGCTGCTCACCGGCCTCGTCCGGCCGACCCGGCGCACCCTGCGGTCCATGGCGGGCGCATCGGCCGAAGGAGGGCTTACGGCCCGGCTGGCGGCGCTGTCCGAGGCCGACCAGCACCGGCTGCTGCTGGACCTGGTGCGGGACCACACGGCGACCGTGCTCGGGCACACCGGGAAGGACGCCGTGGACGCCCGGCGTGCGTTCAGCGAGATCGGCGTCGACTCGCTCATCGCGGTGGAACTGCGCAACCGGCTCTCCGGCGCGACCGGGCTGCGCCTGCCCGCGACGGTCGTGTTCGACTACGCCACACCGGAGGCGATGGCCACGCATCTGCGGTCCGTGGTGGCCGGAGACACCGCCTCGCCCCCGACGTCGGCGGTGGTGCGCGCTACGGCGGTGGACCCGGCCGATGACCCGGTGGCCATCGTGTCGATGAACTGCCGACTGCCCGGCAAGGTCACCGGCCCGGAGGAGCTGTGGGATCTGGTGTTCCAGGGCCGGGACGCGATCGGCCCGTTCCCCACGGACCGCGGCTGGGACCTGGAGACACTCTTCGACCTCGACCCGGACGCCGTGGGCAAGTCGTATGTGCGCGAAGGCGGATTCCTCAGCGGCGCCGGTGACTTCGACGCCGAGTTCTTCGGCATCTCGCCACGTGAGGCACTGGCGATGGATCCGCAGCAGCGGCTGCTCGCCGAAACCTCGTGGGAGCTGTTCGAGCGGGCGGGCATCGACCCGATGTCCGTGCGCGGACAGGCCGTCGGGGTGTTCGCCGGGGTCATCGACCAGGGGTACATCGGCCACTCCGAGGCGTCCCCGCCGGAGTTGGAGGGGTACCTGATGACCGGCAGCACCACGAGTGTGGCCTCCGGCCGCGTGGCCTATCTGCTGGGCTTGGAAGGCCCCGCGGTGACGGTGGACACGGCGTGCTCGTCGTCGTTGGTGGCGCTGCACCTCGCCGTACAGGCGCTGCGGGCGGGCGAGTGCTCGATGGCCCTCGCCGGTGGCGTGACGGTGATCGCCAAGCCCAGCGGTTTCATCAGCTTCTCCCGCCAGCGCGGGCTCGCACCGGACGGCCGCAGCAAGTCCTTCAGCGAGGGCGCCGACGGCACCACCTTCAGCGAGGGTATCGGTCTTGTGCTGCTGGAACGGCTCTCCGACGCCCGCCGCAACGGCCACGAGGTGCTGGCCGTGATCCGCGGTACGGCGGTGAACCAGGACGGGGCGAGCAACGGCCTCACGGCGCCCAACGGCCCCTCCCAGCAGCGGGTGATCCGGCAGGCGCTGGCGAACGCCGGGCTGTCGGCGGCCGATGTGGACGCGGTCGAGGCGCATGGCACCGGCACTGCCCTCGGCGACCCGATCGAGGCCCAGGCGGTCCTGGCCACCTACGGGCAGGGGCGCACGGGGGATGAGCCGGTGTGGCTCGGTTCGCTGAAGTCCAACCTTGGCCACACCCAGGCCGCCGCGGGCATCGCGGGCCTCATCAAGATGGTGCTGGCGATGCGGCACGGCACGCTGCCGCGGTCCCTGCACGCCGACGAGCCCACCACAAAGGTCGACTGGTCGCAGGGCGCGGTGTCGCTGCTGTCCGAGGCGCGGGCGTGGCCGGAGACGGGGCGTCCGCGTCGCGCCGGGATCTCGTCCTTCGGCATCAGTGGGACGAACGCGCATGTGATCCTGGAGCAGGCGCCGGAAGTTGCCCTGGCTGAGGCGGAGTCGGATGGCGCGGGTGCACCTGGGCTGGTGGCCACGGGTGGGGTGGTGCCGTGGGTGCTGTCCGCCAAGAGCCCTGCCGCGCTGCGCGCCCAGGCAGAGCGACTGGTCAGCCATCTGGAATCCGGGAACGACGCCAACCCGGTCGATGTGGGCTGGTCACTGGCCACGACCCGGGCCGCCCTGGAACACCGCGCGGTCATCCTCGCCACGGACACCGACGGGGGCATGACGACCGCCCGCGCCCTGGCGGAAGGACGGCCCGACCCGCTCCTGGTCACCGGACAGACCGGGACCGACGGCAAGACCGTGTTCGTCTTCCCCGGTCAGGGGGCCCAGTGGGTGGGCATGGGGGCCCAACTCCTCAACACCTCACCCGTGTTCGCCGCCCGGCTGAACGAATGCGCCGAAGCACTCGCCCCATACACCGACTGGTCGCTCATCGACGTCATCACCGGCGCACCCGACGCCCCGAGCCTTGAGCGTGTCGACGTCGTCCAGCCCGCCACCTTCGCCGTCGTCGTCTCCCTCGCCGCCCTCTGGCAGTCCGTAGGCATCCACCCCGACGCCGTCATCGGCCACTCCCAAGGCGAAATCGCCGCCGCCTGCGTCGCCGGACACCTCACCCTCCCCACCGCCGCCAAAATCGTCACCCTCCGCAGCCAGACCATCGCCCACCACCTCGCCGGACACGGCGGCATGATGTCCGTCCTCACCTCACGAGCAGAGGTCGAGGAGGCACTCGCCCCGTGGCAGGGCCGACTCTGGATCGCCGCGCACAACAGCCCTCAGTCAACCGTCATCGCAGGCGACACCGACGCCCTCCACCAGCTGCACACCCACTACACCAACCAGGACATCAGGGCCCGCATCATCCCCGTCGACTACGCCTCCCACACCGGACACGTCGACACCATCGAAGACCAGCTACACCACGTACTCGAAGGCGTCACCGCCTCCCCCGGCACCACCCCCTGGCTCTCCACGGTCGACGGCCAGTGGGTCGAACCGGACACGGTCGACAGCGGCTACTGGTTCCGCAACCTCCGCCAAACCGTGCAGTTCGAGCACACCATCCGTGCTCTCGCCGACGACGGCTACCGCACCTTCATCGAGGTAAGCCCCCACCCCGTCCTCACCACCGCCATCCAAGAAACCCTCGAAGCGAACGACACCCCCCACACCACCATCACCGGCACCCTCCGCCGCGACGACGACACCCCCACCCGATTCCTCACCCACCTCGCCGAACTGTCCACCCACGGCCACACCCCCAACTGGACCACCCTCTACACCACTACCAACCCCCACCCCACACCCCTCCCCACTTACCCCTTCCAACACCACCACTACTGGCTCACGCCGTCCGAGGTGCCGGAGGCGGTTGCCGACGGGGTGTTCTGGGACGCCGTGGAGCGGGGCGACCTGTCCTCCCTCGCCGATTCGCTCGGCGTCGAGGAGAAGGCGCTGGAGCCCGTTCTGCCGGGGCTGACGTCGTGGCGGCGGCGCAACCAGGACCAGTCCACCGTGGACAGCTGGTCGTACCGCATCGCCTGGGATCCGGTGGCGGCCGGGGAGCCGCCGATACTGCCGGGAACGTGGCTGGTGGCCGTCCCCTCAGCACAGGCGGATGACGCCGCGGTGACGGGTGTGGTCGCCGCGCTGGCCGAGCACGGCGCCGACCCCGTGGTGGTCGAGGTGGACACCGTGGAGCAGGCGGAGCTGACCGCGCGCCTGCGGGAGCGGATGTCCCACGACTCCGATGACGAGTACGCCGGCGTGGTGTCCCTGCTGGCATGGGATGAGCGCGTCCACGAGCCTGGCACCCTCTCCCGGGGCGTGGCGGCCACGGTGGCACTGACGCAGGCCGTGGAGGAGATCGGGCTCGCCGCTCCCCTGTGGTGCCTGACCCGTGGTGCGGTCGCCGTGCGCGAGCTGTCCGAGGTGACCAGCGAGTTCCAGCCGCTGGTCTGGGGGATGGGCGTGGTGCAGGGGCTGGATCAGCCGTCCACGTGGGGCGGGATCGTGGATCTGCCGCAGACGCCGGACGGGACGGCCCTCGCACGGCTGTGCGCGGTCCTCGCCGGAGTGGACGCGGAGGACCAGGTGGCGGTGCGCGCGTCGGGGGTGTTCGCCCGGCGGATGCGCCGCGAACCGGTGGCCTCGGCACCGGTGTGGCAGCCACGGGACACGGTGCTGATCACCGGCGGCACCGGCGGGCTCGGCTCGTACGTGGCCCGGTGGGCCGCGGGCCACGGCGCCCGGCATGTGGTGCTGCTCAGCCGCCAGGGTGCGCAGGCGCCGGGCGCGGCGGAGCTGGAGGACGAGCTGATCGAGCTGGGCGCGGACGTGACCATCGCGGCCTGTGATGTGACCGACCGGGAGCAGCTCGCCGCCGTACTGGCGGAGCTCCCGGACGGCGCGCCGCTGTCGGCCGTGGTCCATGCCGCGGGGCTGGCGCTGCCGGAGAAGCCGCTGTCGAAGATGACACTCGCCGAGTTCGCCGATATCGGCCGGGCGAAGATCGCCGGAGCGCGGCACCTCGACGACCTGCTGTGGGAACGGGAGTTGGACGCCTTCGTCCTCTTCTCGTCCGGTGCGGCGGCCTGGGGCAGCGGCGGTCAGAGCGCCTACGCCGCCGGCAACGCCTACCTCGACGCGCTGGCGCAGCGGCGCCGCGCCCGGGGGCTGGCGGCCACGTCGGTGGCGTGGGGCGCCTGGGGCGGCGGCCTCGGCACGATCGACGAGATGATGGGCGCGCAGTGGCGCCGTACGGGTCTGATGACCATGGACCCGCGGCTGGCGGCGCTGGCGATGGCACACACGGTGGGCAGCGGCACCGCCCACGGTGTGGTGGCCGACATCGACTGGGAACGGTTCGCCCCCGGCTACACCATGGCCCGGTTCCGGCCGCTGCTGCGGGGACTGCCCGACGTCATCGAGCTGCTGACCGAGGACGCGCCCGAGGACGGCGCGGGACAGACGGAACTGGTCGCACGGCTGGCCGGGCTGAGCCCCGAGGACCAGGAGCGGCTGCTCACCGAGCTGGTGCAGGCCGAGGCCGCGGCCGTGCTCGGACACGCGAGCGCCGACGCCACCGGGGACCGTCCGTTCAGCGAGATCGGATTCGACTCACTGACGGCGGTGGAACTGCGCAACCGCCTCAACGCCGCCACGGGGCTGCGGCTGCCCGCCACGATGGTGTTCGACCACCCGCGGCCCAGTGTGCTGGCCCGTCGTATCCGCAGCGAACTCGGCCAGTCCGACACCTCGTCGGTGGACTCGGTGCTGGCCGAGCTGGAACGGCTGGAGGCCAGTCTGGTGACGCTGCCGAAGGAGAAGATCGAACGCGCCCGGATCACCTCACGGTTGCAGCGGATGACCACCAAGGTCGCCGAGATCGAGGCGGTCGGCGTGAACGGCGACACCGTCACCGAACGGCTCGACACGGCGAGCGCCGACGATGTGTTCGCCTTCATCGACCAGGAGTTCGGCGTGGACTGATTCCCCTTCTCGTCTCCGCTCACCGATTTCACCCACGAGGCTCTTGGCGAGGTCCAGATGGCGAATGACGAAAAGCTCCTCAACTACCTCAAGCGGGTTACCGCCGATCTGCACCAGACGCGGGAGCGGTTGCGCAAGGCCGAGACGGCGACGGAGGAGCCGATCGCCATCGTCGGCATGGGCTGCCGCTACCCGGGCGGGGTGACCACTCCGGACGGGCTGTGGGATCTGGTGGCCGACGGCCGGGACGCGATCGGCGGCTTCCCGGAGGACCGCGGCTGGGACTTGGAGAACCTCTTCGACGCCGACCCGGACGCCGTCGGCACCTCCTATGTGCACGAGGGCGGTTTCCTCGCCGACGCGGCGGAGTTCGACGCCGAGTTCTTCGGCATCTCCCCACGGGAGGCGCTGGCCACCGACCCACAGCAGCGGCTGCTGCTCGAGACCGCGTGGGAGACGCTGGAGAACGCGGGTATCGACCCGAGTTCGCTGGCGGACAGCGACGTCGGCGTGTTCACCGGCGTGGCCAACGGCGACTACGCACTGACCGTCGACCAGGTGCCGGACGGGTTCGAGGGGTATCTGGGGATCGGTGGCGCGGGCAGCATCGCGTCCGGCCGTATCTCGTACTCGCTCGGTCTGCTCGGCCCGGCGGTCAGCCTGGACACCGGCTGCTCCTCGTCGCTCGTGGCGATGCACCTGGCCAGCTATGCGCTCAGGTCCGGGGAGTGCTCGATGGCGCTCGCCGGTGGGGTGATGGTGATGGCCACCCCCGGTGGCTTCGTCGGATTCTCCCGGCAGCGGGGGCTCGCGCGCGACGGCCGGTGCAAGTCCTTCGGTGAGGGCGCGGACGGCACCAACTGGTCCGAGGGTGTCGGTCTGGTGCTGCTGGAGCGGCTGTCGGACGCCCGCCGCAACGGGCACCAAGTGCTCGCCGTCGTACGTGGCACCGCCGTCAACCAGGACGGCGCAAGCAACGGCCTCACCGCACCCAACGGCCCCTCGCAGGAGCGGGTGATCCGGCAGGCGCTGTCCAACGCGGGGCTGACGATGGCCGATGTGGATGTGGTCGAGGCACACGGCACCGGTACCAGTCTTGGCGACCCGATCGAGGCCCAGGCGCTCCTGGCCACCTACGGCCAGAACCGCCCGGAGGATCAGCCGCTCTGGCTGGGCTCCATCAAGTCCAACATCGGCCACACCCAGGCGGCAGCGGGCGCCGCGGGCATCATCAAGATGGTCCAGGCCATGCGGCATGGCGTACTGCCCAAGACACTCCACGCCGACGAGCCCACGAGCAAGGTGGACTGGGCTACGGGTGCGGTGTCGCTGCTGAGCGAGGCGCGGGCGTGGCCGGAGACGGGGCGTCCGCGT
>NZ_JBHYVB010000311.1:3593-9938 GCF_042750115.1 Streptomyces sp. NPDC059455 | reverse complement strand
GTGGGGGAACTGCTGCCGGAGGGGGCGTAGCGGGTAGCGCGTGGCGTAGCGGGAACCGCGGATGCGGGCCGCGGGGCCCCCGGGCGCGCCCCCCCCAACAACACCGCCCCGGGCCGCCCCCCCCCGCGCCCCGCCCCCCCGCGGCGGGGTTTTTTTTGGGGCCCCCTCACCTCCCTCCGGGGCCGTCCTCCCGCCTCCCCCCCCACCCCCGGGGCCCTTCTCGTTTACAGGGTCGTGGCGCTCACACGTTCGCCCCCTCGATGGCCCGCTTGTGGTCGCTGACGTCGAACGGCTGTCGCTCCAGGAGAAACGGGGCCGTGGCTGGGCGCGTCGAGCGATGCAGGCGGTGCCGCTGTCGGCCGACTCCCGTGGCACGATCGACATGGCAGCCCCCGCCGACGGGGCGTTCCTCTACGTACAGAACGGAACGACCGGCAACATCGACGGATTCCGGGTCGCGGCCAACGGCGAGCTGACCCTGGTCACCAGGGCCACTGAAGGCCTGCCGAAGTTCTCCGCGGAGAAGGGTGGCATGGAGGGCATCGTCGCCGCGTGACCAGCACGTGGAGGCGCTGAGCGTTCGTCGCCCGGGCGTGCAGGACCTGCGGTCCGGCGCTCGCACGAGCAGCTCGCCGTGCAGACGCCTGTAGCCCCAGGTGTGGATTCTCCCTCGCCAGACGCAGCACCAGAATCCGGATGGAGTGCACCGTACGAGGTCGACCAGGTCGCTTGCGGGGACTCGGGCACCGGCAAGTCACACCTGTTGATTGGGCTGGGCACCGCAGCCGCGTTGGCCGGCCAACGAGTCCGCTACATCACGGCCGCATCCTTGGTGAACGAGCTGGTGGAAGCGGCAGACGACAAGCAGCTCGGCAAGACCATCGCCCGCTGCGGAGGCGTCGACCTTCTCGAAATCGATGAGCTGGGCTATCGCGAACTGGCCACCGTGGCGCGGAAATGCTCTTCCAGGTCTCACTACGCGTGACGAGAAGAGCAGCATCGCGATCGCTTCCAACGAGGCTTTCACGGGCTGGAGCAGGACCTTCGCCGATCCACGGCTTTGCGCGGCCTGGTGGTGGCCGGGCCACGGCCGTACGCCCTGAGGCTGGACGAACTGCGTGCTCTGCCCCAGCACGAGGTGGAGCTGCCGATCTCCTGCGTGGAGAGCTGGAGCAAGTCGACGCGCTGGACACTGGCTCTTCGCGCTGGTGGCCGTGGTCGCGGTGATGTTGCTGTGGGCGGTGTGCGGGGGATCGCCCGCAGAGGGCGGCCACCTCGTGAGGAGCGTGACCCGTTCCGGGCCTCCCCTTACAGGTGTCTTACGCGTTCCCGGCGGGGCCGCGGGCCGCCCGGCGGCCTCCTACGGTGACCGCATGAGATCCCTCCGTGCCCTTCGTACGATCGCGCCGGTGACGGCCGCTCCGCTGCTGCTCGCCACCGCCGGTCTGGTGCATCCCCGGCATCTGACAGCGGCGACAGCCGGCCACTGGGCCGGACTGCACATCGCCCTGCTGCCCGTCTTCCCCTTCCTGGCGGTGGGCTTGTTGGTCCCGCTGTGGGGGCGGCCGCACCGGAACGGGGAAGGGGCTCTGACGGTGCTCGCCTGGGCAGGATGTCTCTGTTATGCCACGTACTACTCCGGGCTCGACGCGGTGGCGGGGATCTCCGCAGGGACGGTGGTGGACCATGGTGTCCACGGGGCGGCCGGGGGGCTGTTCCGAACTGGGGACGAGTTGGGCCGGGTGGGCGTGCACGCGTTGGCCGTGGCCGCTGTCGCCACGTGCGCGGCGCTCTGGCGCCGGCATGGGGCACGGGTGCTGCCGGGCACCGTGGTCCTGCTGGCCGCCTGCTGGTCGTTCTTGGACAGTCACATCTTCTGGCCCCGGGGGGTGTTCACGATGCTCGGCTTCGCCGTGGGCTTCGTCCTGCTGACGCTGGCTGCTCCCCGGAGCGGAAAGACCGTGTCCACAGCCGGTTCGAAGACGATCTGTCCCGGACTTCCTCGTAGAGGACTTGGGCAAGGAACGCGACCAGGCTGGTCTCGCCACTCGTGACAGCACGCGAAGGGGGGCCGCTCGAGGAGCGTAAGGTTGGCGCTCATCGTCCCCTCGTCGGTGTAGATGAGCAGTCCGGTGCAGTCGGCCGCCGGGCCGAGGGGCGGGTCGAGCTCCTCCTCGCCGCGGAAGACCTTCCAGTCGGTCATCCGCCAGCTGCCGGAGAGCCGGGTACGCACCGAGGTCGTCATGCCGTCCCCTCCGCTCACATCGGGGGTGCGACGAACAGTCCGTGGTCGACGTCGTTCTGCGAGCGGGCTGCGACGAACTCGTTCATGTTGTTCGCGGTGCCCCACACGTCGGAGTTGGCGGGATCGCGCACGTCGTAGAGGTGCGGGTGCCAGGTGTCCTCGTCGATCGTCTCGACCTCGGTGGTGTACTCGACGGTGTTTCCCGCCTTGTCGAGGAAGTAGCTGAACGAGTTGTCCCCGGCGAGGTGCCGCCCAGGGCCCCAGAGCCGCTCGTAGCCCAGGCGGTGCAGGCGGCCGCTGCCGCGCATGAACTCGTCGATGCCGCGCATCTCGAACGAGGCGTGGTGGAAGGCGGCGTGCGGGCCGCGAACGAAGCCGAAGCTGTGGTGGAAGGTGTTGCACCGCAGGAACCACATGATCTCGCGGTCGCCGATGCACATCGTGTCGGTCAGCCGGAATCCGAGGTGGTCGGTGTACCAGCGGACGGTTGCCTCCGGCGTCGGCGTGTTCATCAGCACGTGCGAGAGTTTCACCGGGACGGGCTCGCGCGCCTCGATCCTCCGGTGCTTGCGCACCGCGACGTCCGCGGAGACTTCGACGACACGTCCCTCGTTGTCGAAGAACCGGACGCCGTAGCCGCCGCCTGGAGTGTCCATCACGCGGGGCTCGTGTACCAGCCGCACGCCCTGGGCGATCAGCCGCTCGGCGAGGGTGTCCACGTCGGCGGGGATGGGGGCGCCGAACGCGATGAGGTCGGTGCGCTTCTGGCCGTCCTGGCGGAGGCGGACGACGTACTGCTCGGGCGAGCCCTCAGCGGCGAGGAAGGAGACTCCCGAGTCGTGGGCCGTCTCTGTCAGCCCCCAGGTCTCCTGGTAGAACGCGCGCTGTTCGGCGAAGTTCGGCATCGCGATGTCGACGTGCCGCAGGTGGGTGATCAGGGGTGCGACGGTGTTGGTGGTCATGTCAGTTTCCTTCTTTCGCTGTCGGGCCGAGCCGGTCGGCCAGCCAGTCGGCGATGGTGGGCAGGACCGGGCCGGAGCCCATGTGTCCGCCGGGGAAGAGCCGGGCGGTCTTCGGATCGCCGTGCTCGAGGGCGAGGTGGATGTCGGCGGCGGCGTTCTGCTGGTCGTCCTTGCCGTTGACCAGCAGCAGCGGGCACGACTCGCGGTCCAGGACCCCCTGGTCGAGCAGGGAGAGCTCGGGGCAGCGCACGACGTAGTCGGCGAAGGTGCTGCCGCCGAAGATGCGGGCGCGGGCCGGCATGAGGTCCATCAGGTAGGACGAGGCGTGCCGGGACTTCTCCTGCCACTCGGGCTGGAACGTCAGGTGCACTCCGCCGCCCCAGTTGACCGCGGCGGCGAGGCGTTCGCGGTGCGTGTGTGCCAGTTTCATCGCCCAGTAGCCGCCGAAGGACAGGCCGAGGGCTGCGATCCGGTCACCGTCGAGGTCGTCCCTGCCCTGCAGCCAGTCGAAGACGGGGTCCCACTGGCGTTCCGCATCCGGCCCTGCCAGCACCGGGGACTGGCCGACGCCCGGCTTATCGAGGTGCACCGTGGCGAAGCCGCGCTCACGCAGCAGCCGGCCGCGGGCGTAGCTCTCCTTCTTCCACACGTCGATGCCGCCCCACATCAACACCACCGGCGGCCTGGCCGAGCCGCCGGGCGGCCGGGCGACCAGGAACGTGACGGAGTCGCCCTCGCCCTCGCGCCCTTCGAACGGGACGCTCACCCGCTCGACCGGGGTGTCCTCCAGCTCGCAGACCCGGGCGAAGTAGGTTCGGGCCTGCTCGTATGCGGCCAGCTTGGCGGGATGGAGGGGGGAGGGGTACCGGCCGAGGAACGCGAACTGGTAGGCCTGCCACCAGTTCTCCAGCGCGGCGCGCCGGTCGCCGTCGGCCTCGGCACGCTCGGCGGCAGCCGCGAACTCCGTCGCGCCGCCGAGCCAGTGCTTGGCCCACCGGACCGGGTCGAGGCCGGGCAGCGTCTCAATGTATTGGGCGGCCGCAGCCTCGCCGATGGCGTTGAACGGGTTGCGCCGCTCCGCGAGATGCGTGCGCAGCCACGCCTTCGCTTCGGGCGGGGACGGGGCGTCCTGTGGGGAGTCTGCTGCGACGTCGTGCTGCGTGACGCCGTGTTGTGCGTCTGTTGGGGACAACTCAACCTCCTGTGTCATACCGGCTCGTGTCACGCCGGCTGCGCCATCTGCCGATGGCAGGCGTCGATGAGCTGGTGCGAGTCGCGGTGCCGCTGTTCCTGCTCAAGGCGGGAGATCGCCACTGAGGCCTTCACCAGGACCGAGCACCGCTCCCAGCGGCGGTCGGTGAACGACTCGAGGGCCTTCGGCACGTCCTGCTGCCGGTCCAGCTCCTCGGCGAGGATCAGGCCGTCTTCGATGGCGAGGGCGGCGCCGCTGATCATCTGAGGCGAGGGCGCGTGCGCGGCGTCGCCGATCACGACGCTGCTGCCGTGGGACCACGGCGCATCGACGATCACGGTCTGCACCGGCCGCCGGACCACCGAACCGGAGCGTGCGACCAGCGGCCGGAACTCGGCCACCCGTCCGGCGAACGACGCCAGCAGTTCGGCCATCCGCTCCGCGAGTTCGGAATCCGGCAGCACGTCGGGCCGCACCCCGTTCTCGGTGAGGAAGACGTAGGCCTGGGTCGCGGAGATCGGCATGAGTCCCGTCTGGTGGCCGATGCTCGCGTAGGTGTGGATCCCGGTGGCCCAGTCGGGGCGCGGCACGAGCGCCCGCCACACCATCTGGCCGTGGTAGTCGACCGGGGCGGTGCAACCGGTGAGGTCGCGGACAGTCGAGCGGATACCGTCGGCACCCACCAGCAGGTCGACGGTGCGCGTCGTGCCGTCGGTCAGCTCGGCATGCACCTGTCCGGCCTGCTGTGCCAGTCGGGAGACGCTGAGCCCGTAGCGGATCCGCACCCCGAGCCGCAGCGCCGCCGTGTGCAGGATGCGGTGCAGCTCCGGGCGCGCGATCCCCGCCATGGCGGGGCGGTCCTCGCCGAGCAGGCAGGGGAGCGCGACCGGGGCCACCGCTCCATGCGCGTCGGTGTTGGTGATCATGCGCATGCCGTATCCGGCGGTGAGGCACTGGTCGGCCAGCCCGAGCTGGTCGAGCGCGCGGAGCGAGGGGCCGGTCAGGCTCAGCCCCCAGCCGACGGTGGCTCCCTCGGTGCTCGTCTCGACGACCTCGACGAGCCATCCCCGCCGGGCCAGGGCGCTCGCCGCCGTCAGTCCCGCGATGCCGGCGCCGACGATCAGCGCCGACCGGACGTCGTCTGTGTTCTCCATGGGTCCAGTCCTCCTTGGCGAATTGCCCGGCCAAGGTAGGTAGGCGACGGCGGGGACCAAGTCCGGTTCGGGCGGGTCTTGTCCGGTTCCGGCAACGGGTCCGGGATCGGATACCGGACGCCGGAACCGGACCGGGAGTCCGCGGCCGCCTGCCTAGCGTGTGCGGCACAACCAAGGGAGGGGACGATGCACGGGACGACCATCGATCCGACCGCGCCGCCGGGTGACACCGACGCCCCGTACGACGTCGTGCTGATCGGGTACGGCCCGGTCGGCCAGACCCTGACGGCGCTGCTCGGGCAGGCTGGCCACCGCGTCGCGGTCCTCGAACGCTGGCCCCGGCTGTACGGCAGGGCGCGCGCCGGGCACGTCGACCACGAGATCATGCGAATATTCCAGTCTCTCGGCGTGGCCGAGCGGGTCGCGCGGGACATGTTCCGCGCCACCAAGTACGAGTTCCGTAACGCGGCGGGCGAGACCCTGCTGACCTTCGACTGGGACGCCGAGGGCATCTCCGGCTGGCCCTCCGACTACTTCATGTACCAGCCGTCGGTCGAGGACGCGCTCGACGCGGCGGTGCGGGCGCTGCCCAATCTCTCGGTACACCAGGGCTGGGAGGCCACCGAGTTCACCCAGCAACGGGGACCACGTCGAGGTCACCGTGCGTGAGAGCGCCGGCTCCCGCGCCCGGGACACTATAACCCGCCCGCGGACCCCGTCGTTCCGGGGGCGGTAAAAGGTGGGTCGACGGCGCGCAAAACCACGACCGCGCCCCGCTTTGCACAGCCCCGA
>NZ_JBHYVB010000311.1:0-3587 GCF_042750115.1 Streptomyces sp. NPDC059455 | reverse complement strand
CGTACTGAGCGGGCTCAGGTCGTACGCGGCGGGCTCAGGTCGTACGCGGCGGGCGTCGGGCCCCCGGTGTGGGGGGCGGGCCCCCCCCGGCCGGGTTAAATCCGTCCCCGGCGCCCGGACCCGGACGTTCCGGGGCCGGTACCTGGTGCGTCGACGGCGCGAACAGCTTCGTCCGCGCCCGGCTTGGCACTGCCCGGAGCGACGTCGGCTTTAGGGAGACCTGGTTCGTCTGCGACCTCAAGCCGAAGGTTCCGCTGCACCTGGGGTTCGACAATGGGCAGGTGTGCGACCCGACCCGCCCGCACTGCCTCTTCCAGCTCGGCACCCGGCACCGCCGGTTCGAGTTCGCGCTGCTGCCCGGTGAGGACCCGGGCCGGTTCGACGACCCGTGGGCGGCCTGGGAGCTCCTGGAGACCTATGGCATCACCCCGGACCGGGCCGACCTCGTCCGGCACGCGGTCTACACCTTCGAGGCCGGGCTCGCCGAACAGTGGCGCGGCGGCCGGACCCTGCTGGCGGGTGACGCCGCGCATGTCATGCCGCCGTTCATGGGGCAGGGGACGTGCTCGGGGATCCGTGACGGCAAGGCCCTCGCCTGGCGACTGGACCTGGTACTGCGTGGCCTCGCCGCCGACACCCTACTCGACGGCTACCAGGCCGAGCGGGCGCCCCACGTCGAGACGCTGATCCGGCTCTCCGTCGAGGCGGGCCGGGTGTCCTGCACTTTCGACCAGGCGCTCTTCGATGCGGGAGAGGGCCGCGTCGCCGTCGCGGACGAGTGCGGCGTCGATGTTCACCTCGCTCATGTCATTGACGATGACGGCGGCTCGTAGCCCGTCGCGGTTGTTGAGGAGGTGGTTGAGGAGGGTGGTCTTGCCGGATCCCAGGAATCCCGACAGGACCGTCACCGGCAGCTGATCGGCCATGGCGCGGTCAGTCCTCGGGGTGCAGCAGACCGCGCCGGTAGGCGGGGACGAGCCGCCGCGGTACCTGGTGTTCGCGGCCGTCGATGGTGATGGTCACCAGCTCTGGCGTGCTCGCCTTCCACTGCGCGCGGCGGTGGCGGGTGTTGCTCCGGGACATCTTCCGCTTGGGCACGGCCATGTCGTATGGGCCCTTTTCCTGGTCGGTGTTGTTCACGCGACCGTACATGAAAATGGGTACCGTTTCCATGTAGTGTGCTGGCTGCTGTGAGGTCGTCGCTGAGGAGGAGAAGTGCCGCCGTTGGTGATGTTGCGGGTACGCAGGACTGCTTATGCGCTCGTCACTGCCATCGGACGGGGGCAGGGGTGAGGGAAGGGGGCGCGGCCTGCTGGGCGTGGTGTCCGGCAACACCCCTGAAGCGCGAGGCCGCGTTCTGGACCTGCTGCGGCGTGCCTCGCCCGACGCGCTGGTGCTCTCGGTCTCGGTCCATGGAGACGTGGCGGGGCGGTACCCCTTTGTGCAGCGCTTTGCCGTGGGTGGTGATGAACGGCAGCGGGCCTCGTTGGCTCAAGTGGCCACGGGTGACCCGTCAGTGATTATCCGTCAGGATCTGAGTGCCATTGCCAGGGCCGCCCCGTGCACGCATGTCGTGCTCGCGCTCCCTGACAACGTTGACGCCCTGCCGTTCCTGGCGGAGCTGTGGCGAAGCCCGCTGGGAAGGACTCCGCTGTCGGACCACTACGATCTCGCACCCCTCGCCGTCGGCGTCGACCCCGGCCGACTGCTGAGCGACCTGCGCTGTGTGCGCCGCGCCGCCCACCTCTTCGGTGACCATCCGCAGGCTGTCCCCCTTACGCTCGCCGAGGCCGCGGCCCGGCAAGTGGAGGCTGCCCACGTGATGGTCCTGCGGGATGGAGGAGTGGAGGACGACGGCCGCCTTGACGGCTCCCGTGCTCTGCTCGCCCATCTCAACCCGTCCGCCCTGGTCCTCCTCGATGGGGAAGAACGTGACAGCGCCTTGCTGACGCCTTTGGACGGCCCGGTTCCGGGTGGGCCGCGGCCGGACCGGCCGACCGGCTCGACGTCCTCGCCCCCGCCCTACGCCGCCGTGGCATCGACCGCGGCGTGGCCTCGGCGCTGTGGCGCTCCCGGCGCCCGTTGCACCCCCAGCGGCTGGCGGAGAGCCTGCCCCAGGTCATGCCCGCGGTGGTGCGCAGCCGAGGGTACCTGTGGGTGGCCACTCACCCGGACGCGGTCATCTCCTGGCGCTCGGCCGGCCGTCATCTCGAACTGCGGCAGGCGGGGAGTTGGTTGGAGGACGGGGATACGGGCGCGTGGCGCGCCGCGTCGTCCGAGCGTCGAACCCTGGCCTCGTGGCACTGGGATGACCACTACGGCGAGCGTCGCAACGAAATCGTGTTCATTGGAGCGGAACTGGACGCGGACCGGCTGCGGGCCGCGCTGGACACCGCCGTACTTGACGACGGTGAACTGGCACTCGGCGCTGACCGCTGGGCCGACCTGCCCGATCCGCTGCTCGGCACTGCGATCCGGGACCCGGGGGCTGAATCGTAGGGGGCAGGACCGTGTGACAGGCGGTAACACCCGGTGATCATTGTCAAATTTGCTGCCGGGTAGACCGTCGACGCGAGTGCGAACGCGGGCGCGGCGGGGGCCGCGGTGCGGACGCTGCGGGCCGGAATGAGGCAAGTGGCGTCCGCCCGCGTCCGGTGGCCCGGTGAGGGTTACCAGCTGCTCTTGGTCACGCCGGGGAGTTCGCCCGCGTGTGCCATCTCGCGCAGCCGGATCCGCGAGAGGCCGAAGGCGCGTAGATGGCCGCGGGGGCGGCCGTCGATGGAGTCGCGGTTGCGTACCCGGGCGGCGCTGGCGTCGCGGGGCTGGTGGCGCAGTTCCCGCTGGGCGTCGAGCCGTTCCTCCGCCGGGGTCCGGGGGTCGGCGATGACGGCCTTCAGTTCGGCGCGGCGCTTGGCGTGGCGGGCGACGATCGTCCGGCGCTTCTCGTTCTTGGCGATCTTGCTCTTCTTGGCCATCAGACCTTCCCTCCCCGGGCGCGGATGCGGGCCACGGCGGTCTCGATGCCGATGGCGTCGATGGTCTTGATGGCCTTGGCGCTGAGGGTGAGTCGGATGTGGCGGCCCTCGCTCGGCAGCCAGTAGCGCTTGCGCTGGACGTTGGGGTCGAACCGGCGCTTGGTGCGGCGGTGCGAGTGGGAGATGTTCTGGCCGAAGCCGGGCTGTCGGCCGGTGAGCTGGCAGTGGGCGGACATGGGTTCCTTTCGAAGTGTCCGGGGATGGTGCGGGTGGCACCGTGGCACCGTACAGCTTGATGAAAATGAAAACCAAATCCATGTATGCTGTGGCTATGGCACGCAATGAACTACGTCCGATCATCAAGCTGAGGTCCACGGCGGGCACCGGCTACACGTACGTGACCCGCAAGAACCGACGGAACGACCCCGACCGCATGACCCTCCGCAAGTACGACCCTGTTGTCGGCCGCCACGTCGACTTCCGTGAGGAGCGCTGACCGCCATGAAGCCCGGCATCCACCCCGCCTACCGGCCGGTCGTCTTCCGCGACCGGGCCGCCGACTTCGCCTTCCTCACCCGCTCCACCGCCACCAGTGACAAGACGGTCGAGTGG
>NZ_JBHYVB010000310.1:0-9938 GCF_042750115.1 Streptomyces sp. NPDC059455 | reverse complement strand
CGTTACCGAGAGATCGGTACGGCGGGTTCGGCGAGCGGTCCGGGGAAACGGACCGGGAGCAATCCCGGCACCGCGCCCCGGGCCGACTCAACAAGGTCGGAAGGTTTCCTTCCTCGTCTTTGATGCCCAGCTTCAGCAGCGTGGGCTTCCACAGGTCATCGTTGAAGTAGTTGCGGCACATCAAGTTGTTGCGCGGTGTCCAGAAGAGTGCTCGTGCCGAGCCGCGCTTGCAGTCGTCGATCTTCTTCCTGTGCTCCCACCGCACCGTCTCCGTGGCCTGGGGCGGGAAGCGCTCCACATGCTCCGCCAGCGCCTCCACGAGGTACGGAGGCATCGGCACGTCCTTCGTGTTGAGGCGTGGGCTCGTCTTCAGGCGGTCCACCATGAGGCGCTTGTATCGAGTCTCTTTGGTCTTGAGTACCTGCCGACGCACGGTGAGCACACTTCGGTCCAAGTCGATGACGTCATCGCACACGCCGAACGCCTCCGCCTGCCGGGGGCCACAGGCGAAGCCGATCATGGGGATGGGCCGGTAGCGCTCAGGGAAGGCGTCGTAGATCGCCCAGCACTCATCCGGGCTGAAGACGTACGACGTCGAATCGCCAACGTAGGGCCCGTCGACCTCGTAGGTCGGGTTGGAGCTGATCTTCCCGTTCTGAAGGGCGTCCTTCATGACCATCTGGAAGACCTTCCAGTGGCCCTCTCCCGTGGAGTTGGCGACGCTCTCGTCGTCCTCAATCTCCTGCACCCAGGCTTCGACCTGGGCCTTCTTGATGGCTCTGAGACGTTGTCTCCCCCAGCGCGGATTGAGATGCACGCGGATGGCTATCTCGTACTTCTCCAGGCTGGAGTCCTTTATCCGGCGCCTGCTGAGCCAGTCAGCCGCCCACTGCCGGAAGGTGAGGTTCGCTTCGACGGGCTCGGGGGCTGCGCCGGGAGCCATTCCGTCCAGAACCGCCTGCGCCTGGGCCTGGGTGATGCCGACGGAATCGGGAATCGAGGCACGCGTCCGCTTGCCCTCGCTGTTCGTGAGGTTGTAGCTCCAACTGTGGTTACATCCGCCCTTTTTGGGCCTGTTCTGGTCGGAGCAGTCGCACCGCTTGTAGACAGTGGGCTTGCGTGCCACGGGACGCCTCTCGCGATCTTGATGGGTTCCTCAGTGGGTGCCCTGGCCAGGGGAGTTGGACTGTACGTAGGTGGAGCCGTAGCGGGTCAAGTCGGCGAGAACGCAGCGGGGCAGCCAATAATGCGGCCTACTATTCAAGGTAGTAGCGACTCCCTATTGAGTGAAGGTCACTCCGTACGGGCGTCGAGCCAGGCCTCGAAGTCGCGCTCCCGTACACGAAGAATGCGATCGCTGATGCGCACGATGGGAATATTCCAGATCCTGTAGTTGTCGAGCACGGTGCGCTTTGGAACTTCCATCCGCTCGGCAATCGTCTCGAAACTCAGCAATGCATTTGAACCACCGCGAGGCATAGCCGTCCCTGTTCATCCGTAGGGTGTCCCCCGGCGGACCGTTCCGGCCGGATGGAGCCGGTTGCGTTCAGCCCGGCACCGACAAGTACGTGGATCGGCGGAATCTGTTACACCCGGGGGAGCCCAACTCGCCTGTCGCACGATGAAGCCGGGCCAGGACGGCGGCTGAAGCGCTGAAGCTGTCGGTCGTGCCGGTGGGGGGTGACCTTGGGCGCTGTCGGGCTTGGCGGCAACCTTGGGTCGGCTCTGGCGCGATGCTCGGCAACGGAGGCGCCACGGGGCGGCGGGCCTCGTTGCTGGATCCGTGTGCGTGCCGGCCGTTACCTCTGCGGCCCCGTCGAGCGACGGCTCAGGTGGCACCGGCCAGGGGGGATGGGCATGACCTGCCGAGCCGCTCCCTTATCGATCCTGGCGCGCTCGGCGGCCGCTTCGGGGCCTTGTCGGCGCCGGACTACTCTCCCAGCACGCGGCCGCGCCGTGCCGCAGTGGCTGTCACAGAGTATCGCTAACCTGTTCGGTGCAATTCGCAAGAGATCAGTTATGCTGCCTCGGCGTCGCATCGGAAGGTGATCCTCCTCCTGTGGGGGAACAGTGGAGGGGAAGCCCCAGGGCGGCGCTGCAGCGGATTAGCGCAGCATCGGGTCCTTGGGGGGCATCACGCCGTGACCGACATTCTGGAATCTCTGGCCAGACGCGCCGCAGCAGGCGGGGCGGATGGGGCCGACGCCATCGGGGCGTTATACGACGAACTGAACGACACTGTGTACCACTGGGTACGGCGCTACGTCCGTGACGGGCACGTCGCGGAGGATCTGAGCCAGGAAGTCTGGCTGAAAGTCTCCCGGAATATCGGTAAGTATCGGCCAGGTACGCATCTGCTCGGCTGGTTACGCACGATCACCAAGAACACCGCGCTCGACTACCTACGCTCCGTGCAGCGGCGCCCCTCGGAAGTGCTGTACGCCGATCACCTCGAACTCGACCGGCCACGCGTCGACCAGAGCCCTGAAGAGTACGCCGAAAGACGCGCATTGGCCCAAGCCGTTGCATCTCACATGCATAAACTGCGACCCGAGCAACAGCAGGTCCTGATCTTGAGGTTCTTCGACGGACTAAGTGTGGGACATATCGCGCAGATCATGGGGAGAACGGAGGGTGCTGTCCGTACATTAACGGTACGGTCGCTGCGCAAGCTCGCCGGGGTCATGCCGGTCGGGGAGTCGTCTTCCCAGCTGATCGAGGAGCTGCTGACGGCGGCAGTGGGCAGAAACAGAGTTGTCGGTACACAGGTTGAGAAAGAGGCGAGGGCGCATGTCTCGACGCGCTGACCAGGGCGAGCGCCTGGAGCGGGCACTGGACGGCGGGCCCATCCCTCACGACGAGGAGACTCGCCAACTGCTGGCGGTCGCGGGCACGCTGAGCCCCGGCCACCGCCGCAGTCCTGCGAGGGTGCGCGCGGCCAGGGATGCGATGCTCCGCGCATACGCGCATGCCCAGAACCAACAGGAAGCCCGCGAGGACGCCGGAACGGGTGACGGCTTGGACGAGCCGGAGATCCACCGTGAGGAGGTCGAGCTGCCCGGCGGCGGCCACCTCGTCCTCACGGACATCGAAGACATCACCCCCGAACGCGCTGAGAAGACGGCTGCCCGCATCGCGAGCATCCTGCAGAGCAAGGAAAGAGACCGGCAGAGGTGAGCAGCGGGATAACCCTCGACCGAGGAGGGCGGTCGTGACCTCGTCCGTGCCGCCGGTGCAGATTCACTTCCTCGACCCGGACGAAGACGACAATGTCCAGTTCACCGACGTGGGCGTGGTCAACATCGCGGGTCAGCGGCACCTGTTTCTGAGCCCGCAGAGCTTCGACTCCGCGGTGCGCCAGGTCAGCTCTGCCCTGCCAGATCTGCCGCTGGAGCAAGTCGAGCGGATGGTGCGTGAGTGTGGCCAGTTCAAAGACTTCGACGAGCTGTTAGGCCCGTTCGAGCCAGCTCTACCCGTCGATATTGCGCCGTCCTCGGCCGGGCAGTCCGAACGGGCGCGCCCCCGGGACCGCTTCAAGAGGTGGGCCATCACCGCGGCGCTCCTGCCAGCGCTCGCTGGGTCCTGGACGCTGGGACATTTCACCAACAACGGCACCGTCGGTACGGTGGACAGTGCCCCGGACGCGAGCCCGACCACCGAGACGAAGCAGCCGTTCGACGACCCCAAGTTCATCGACTTCCGCGACGCTGGGCGGATCGACTGCAACCCGATCGACAACCTGCAGGCGGAGTGCACCGACGCCGACGGGATGGTGATGTCCACCAAGGCCGCCACCGGCCCAGACAGCACCATCTTCACGTTCTCGTACGGCAGTGAACGCGTCGGATTGAGGATCTTCTACGACGCCGAATACGCCGAGACTTGGGCGCGGCAAGACGGATCCCGGGAGCTGTACCCGCACATGAAGGTCCACGACCGGTACGCACTGTGGGGCACCGATCCCAAGCGGATCGACGAGTACGCGGACCTCCTGAAGGAGGCAGGCCGCCACAAGGCCAGCCCGACAGCGATGGGCGGAGCGATCCCCCTGCCGCCACGGCTGGCCGCGCTCGCCCTGGGCACGCTCGGGCTGGACAGCCCGGATGTGCACCAGATCATCGACCGCCCGGCGGCGGCAATGGCCGACGCTCCGACCATGTTCGCGGCCCGCCTCGTACTGGGACTGGATGACGCCGCACCGGCGCGGGCCGAGCCGGGTGGCGACAACATCGTGGCGCTCGCCGCCGGCATCGAGCCGAGCCCTCCGCCGTCCGACAGCGGCAAGGGAACCGGGATCGTGTCGGCCACGGGGCCGAGCACAGGAACCACCAGCCCGACGATGCCGACAGAGGAAGGTTCGGAGCAGGAGACGTCGCCGTCGACGCCCGCCCCGTCGCCGGGCACCAAGCCGTCGACGACGCCGACAGCTCCCGAGCCCTCGACACTGCCCTCCGACCCGGTGGACCCGGTACCGAGCACTCCAGAGACGCCCGATCCACCAACCGCCGATACCCCTCCCCCGGAGAAGGACCCGGCCCCGGTCGAGGACATTCCCGCCCCGGTGGACACGCCCGCGGAGGGAGCGCCCGTCGACGAGAAGGCTCTGCCGACGGAGTTCGCGGACCAAGCCGACGAGGACCTGCTGATCCTGGACTCCGCTTGGACGGTAGCTGCCGCGTGAACAGCCTGAAGGGTCCCCGGACATCGGTCCGGGGACCCTTCAGTGTGCACGATGTCAGAACGGCGGTTCGTCTGACTCCGGCCTGGCCCATGGGTCGTCGGCCGCAGGACGTGCCTGCGCCGCGGCGGCCGGACGCCCCGCGCTGGCGCCGGTCTTGGTGACCTTCGCAGAGGCGTTGCGCAGGCTGGCGCCGACCTCCTCGACGTCCAGCTCGTAGACCGTGCGCTTGACGCCCTCACGGTCCTCGTAGGACCGCTGTTTGAGGCGTCCCTGGACAATGACCCGCATGCCCCTGGTGAGGGACTCGGCGACGTTCTCGGCCGCCTGCCGCCACACGGCGCAGGTCAGGAACAGGCTCTCACCGTCCTTCCACTCGTTGGTCTGCCGGTCGAAAGTGCGGGGAGTCGAGGCGATGCGGAACTTCGCCACCGCCGCACCGGAAGGGGTGAAGCGCAGCTCGGGGTCATCGACGAGGTTGCCGACGACCGTCATGACGGTCTCGCCTGCCACTGAGGGCCTCTCGGTGTGAAGGTCGGCCCGGCTGGCGCAGGCCGGCGATGTGGGTCAGGAGAAGAGGATCTTCCAAGTCAGCGGCCCCGGGAGGCCGTCAGCGTCTCCCCTGAGTTCCGCGTGGTCGAGCTGGAGATCACGAACGTTGTCACGGTCGGCGTCCGTCCACTCCGGGCCCGGTCCGCTCTTGTAGTGCTTGCCATAGCCCTTGCGGACGAGCTGCTTGCCGAGGGCGGTGATGTGAGCGTTGTGCTTGCCGGGGCCGAAATACTGGCGGCCGGGGAAGGGCGGCGCCGGCTTGGGCGGAGTGGTGCCGCTGGAGCCGTCCTTGTCCGGCTGTTCCTCGTCCGTGGCCCACGCCTTGAGTGCGGCCTTGCTGGAGAAGTCGGCCACGTTCACGTCAGTTCCCGAGATGCCGTACTGGTGGAACTTCCACTCGGCCTTGATCCGCGGCTTGCCGGCTGGGGCGCTCGGGTCCGCGATCCACAGACCGTCCCCGGCGTACGACGTCGTGTCGAGCGTCTTCCACGACGTCAAGTTGCAGTACAGGATGACCCTGTGGCTCGGCCGCAACTTCTTGACGGCCTTGATGAAGGCGTCCTTCTCGGCATTCGACGGGTGCTTGTGGGTGCTCGGGTCGGTTTCCCAGTCGCAGGCGAGGATGTCGCCTGGCTTGCTGGCGCATCGCTCCACGAAGTACTCGGCCTGAGCCTGGATGTTCCCCGCGACGAGGAAGTGATAGAAGCCGACGACCAGGTTGGCCGCGCGTGCGTGTGCGGCCTGTGCGGTCATCTTCGGGTTGACGTATCTGGTGCCTTCGGTCGCCTTCACGAAGACGAAGGAGAGACCCGAGGTGTTGAACGTCGAGCTCTGGTAGGAGCTGACATCGATACCCTTGATGGTCATGGTGATATGCCTCCGGTGCTGTGAGCAAGGAGGAAGTACCGTGCACGGCGGCCGGGGTTAACGTCGCGTGCTGGCGGTCAGGGGTCGATGACCTCGGCGTCGACGACGCTGCCGGCCTCGAGCTCCGGCGGGTACTTGACGGAGAACAGCGACCGGTCCAGCCGTTCAGCGAGCGCGTTGAGGTCGACCGGCGGCTCCTCCTGTCCGACCGGACTGCCACCGAGGCCGGTGATCTCGACCGCGACGACCGCGTCCTTGCCGTAGTGCTCACGGTGCTGCCGCTCCAAATACCAAGCATCCGCGCGCCAGTCCGGCGCCGTGCGGTCCTCCACCGTCTCCTCGACGATCTCGCCGGTCCCGGGATCGCGGAACCGGCGGGTGGTGACCTTGGTGACGACGCCACCATCCGCGGTTCGGCGGATGTTCGCCAGGGCGCGCGCGGCGGCCGTGGCCCGCGCGGTGCGGACCTTCTCGTACAGCGTGGCGTACTCGCCCTCTTCTGGATTCGGTTCCGCGCCCTCCTCGCGGGCCTCAACCTCGGCCCGGCCCCGGGCCATCCACGCCAGGAAGCTCGAGCGGGAGACTCCGGCCAATTCGGCGGCCAGCTCGACGGCGACACCCGTGCGGGAGGCCGCGACGAGACGCGCCTCGACCTCGTCAGAGAGCAGGCGCGGGCGACCGCTGCGGCTCTGCTGCCGACGTGCCTTGCGTCGAGTGGACATGGGCGTACCTCAGCTGAGGGGTCAGCGGCCGGCGGTGAATATGTGCCCGCAAGCCGGGCAGGTGGAGTGCGGCGCGTGGCCGTCGTCGGGGTTGAGGCCGTCTCCCCGGTCGTCGTTGTCGGGAAGGTGCAGGGCCGGGGGTTCGTCCTCACGGACGCCACCGGGCAGGGACTCGGGGTCGACCTGGCTGAAGAGTTTGTCCATCTCGTCGGCCGGGATGGCGAGGGAGTCGAACAGCTCCGCCTCGTTCGTCGCCAGATCCTCGAGCACTGCGGCGAACTCGCGCGGGTCCCAACCGCCCTCGCCGGGCAGCCGGTTGAGCTTGATGGCCAGAGCCTCGGCCTCGGCCTCGTTCTTCGATGACCAGCCGCGAAGCACCGGGACGAGCCAGCCGCCGTCCTCGTCGAGGACCATGCCGCCGGGCAGGGCCATGCCGCGGGCCTGCATCTCGATCAGGGAATCGCGGCGGCCGTGGCCGTGGAGGGTGCGCTGCGTCCGCTCGTCGACGACGGGAATCTCGACCAGGCCGTGCATGGCGATCGAGTCGATGATCAGCTCGAGCTCGTGGCGCTTCGGGTTGCGGGTCGCCGGCGGCAGATCGGTGAGCGGCACGTAGGCGACGTAGCGCGGTGCGGTGATCGTCTCGGTCACGGCTGATGCGGTCCTCTCCCACGGGTTGGTGTCCGGCGGCGGGTGAGGGCTGCGAGCCCGCGGACTCCTACCGCGGCGCCCCGCCTCGCGCGCGGAGCATGCCGTCATGGCCGGCCCTCGCCCGCCGCCGGGCCGATTCCGCCCTCGTACCGGATGGGGCGGAGCCGGAGCCCTACCGGCTTCCGGTGACGTCGCCGAAAGCTGCAGAGCCGCAAGGAACGTAAGTCGGTGCGCCGTTAGCGTCCCCTTCTCCTCAAGGAATTTCCTTAGGTGTACTATTTGAGGTGGCTGGGAGAGCAACCCAGCTACCTGGGCCTAGGTGTAACAAAAATCGGCGGCTGACGTACCTCCAAGCGATGCCCCGAGACACCCCGCCCGGGAGAACCCGAACCTTGGGCCACGGCGTCCGGGGAAGAGAGGAACACCCAGATGCCGAACGATGTCGACGACGGCACCCAGGCCGAGGAGTCGACCGAGCTCTCCCTGACGTCCCTCGGACTGATCGGCGCGCTTGCCCGAACTCTGCAGGAGCGGACCAAGGACGTCATCTCGCCGAAGGTGGACGCGCCGAAGGGCCCGCTGCTCAAGGGGTTCGAGGAGAACAAGCAGTCCGACCTCGTGGTGCAGGTCGACGGGCAAGAGGTGGGTCACTACAAGGTGGCCACTACCAACGACCGGTTCGTCGTCGAGGACGAGTCCGCGTTCGACGCATACGCGGAGGAGAAGGGCGAGATCGACGTGGTCATCGTCCGCAAGCCAGCGTGGGAGAAGGCGGTCCTCGGACGCGCCGAGGTGGACCCAACGACGGGCGCCATCTTCGATTCGCAGACCGGAGAGGTCATCCCCGGCGTCAAATTCATGCCGGGAGGGCAGCCCACGGGCACCGTCACCTGGACCTGGAAGAAGCGCAAGGGGCGTGCAGTCGGCAAGGAGACCCTGCTGGCGGCCTGGCAGCGCGGTGACCTCGACGATCTCCTGCGGGAGACGCCTGAGCTGTTGGCCGGGGCCAAGCCCAGCGCCGAGGACGCGTGACGCTGACCGACCGGGTCCGGCCCACTGCGGCCGGGCCCCTCTCTCCAGGGACCACACCGATGACCACCGCGAATAGCCGCACGCGGGACTTATCTGACCGGGCGTTCCGCGTTCTCCACACGCTCACCCTCCACCCCGAAGGCGATTGGGTCGACGTCGGCGCCATTTGCACCAGCCTCGGACTGACCTCTCATCAAGTGCGCCGGGCACTCCTTGATCTGCACACCGCGGGCATGGCCGAGAGGGATCGGCGCTACGTGCGCGACGAGACCGGCCGCCGGACGCACCGCACGTACTTCCGCCTGACTGACGACATCAGCGAGGCCTCTGTATGAGCCGCCTGTCCAGTCCCACGGCGGTCCGGCATAACCGGCGCGCCCACTTCGTACACGTCGAGTCGACGACCGTCCGGGACGCCAGCATCAGCTTCCGTGCGCTGGGGCTGCTGACGTACCTCCTGGACCAAAAGGAGGGGTGGCAGGTCCGGTCCGACCAGCTCTCCAAAGGCGAGGGCCGCGAGGGGCGCGGAGCCGTCCGTACTGCGCTGCGCGAGCTCGCCGCGAAGGGCTATTACCGCCTCGAGCGCCGCCGCTTCCGAACCGGGAAGTGCGCGATGGGCACGGCCATCTCCGAGTATCCCGTGGAGCAGTGGATCAAGGATCACGAGATTTTCAGTACCACCTCGGACCCGGCCGTCCCCGTCGTCGAGCAGGAGGACGGCACGTTCCTGGTGGAGTACCCCGACGGCACCCTGGTCAGCGACGGCTTCGAGCCCGCCCCGTACGACGACGAGGAACCCCCTGCCGAGCCGGAGCCCGAACCGGAGAAGGAGCCTGCGGCCGAGGAGCTGCCGACCGCGCCGAAGAAGCCCGCCCCCCGCGCTCGGCGCCCCCGCAAGACCTCCGAGGAGAGGGCGGCCGAGGTTGCAGAGAAGGAAGCGCGGGAGAAGGCCCTCGACGAGGCAGCGCGCAAAGTCACCACATGGTGGTGGGAGCACGCCGAGAAGCACCTCGGCAAGTACGTCGGACAGCGGGGCGGGTTCATGGCTGTCATGAAAATGGTCCGGCGTGCACTCGAGGCGGGCTACAGCCAGCAGGAATGCGCGAAGGCTCTCCAGCACGCGCGTAAGCACTTCCCCGGCGCGCAGCAGTGGCAGGACGCCCTCGGGGTGGTCACCAACCACATTGCTCCGAAGCGGCCCGACGGCCGGATCCCCTACAGCGACGCCGCGACCTGGGGCACCACAGTCGACACCACGCAAGGCGACGCCGACCACGTCTACACCGACAACGACGCCGATGACGCCACGTTCGGCGTGGTCAACCGCATGCAAGGAGTGTGTGTCGACGACGGCGTAATTCCCCAGGGGGTTTGTCGGGGGAATTCCCCACCCCCTGGGGTGCCGCGGATGTCAGCTGGTCGGGGGCTTGGACGAG
>NZ_JBHYVB010000309.1:0-9983 GCF_042750115.1 Streptomyces sp. NPDC059455 | reverse complement strand
TCCACCGGCACACGCCGCGCCCGAATCCCCTCGCCCTCGCAAACGGCCAGCAGCTCATCCAACGCATCCGCATCGCCCGACACCACGACCGCCGACGGGCCATTCACCGCCGCCACCGACAACCGCTCACCCCACGCCCCCAGCCGCTCCCGCACCGAGTCCACCGGCAACGACACCGACACCATCCCACCGAGCCCCGACAACGCCCGCAACGCCTTACTCCGCAACGCCACCACCCGCGCCGCATCCTCCAACGACAACGCACCCACCACACACGCCGCCGCAATCTCACCCTGCGAATGACCGATGACCGCCGCGGGCTCCACCCCATACGAACACCACAACTCAGCCAACGACACCATCACCGCCCACAACACCGGCTGCACCACATCAACCCGCCCCAACGCCACCCCATCACCCAACACATCCACCAACGACCACTCCACAAACGGCCCCAACGCCGCCGCACACTCACCCAACCGCTCCGCGAACACCGGCGAAGACTCCAACAACCCCACCGCCATCCCCACCCACTGCGACCCCTGCCCCGGAAACACCAACACCGCACGACCATCACCACCAGCAACCACACCCCGTACCAACCCCGGAGCGCCGCCACCCTCAGCCACCGCGCTCAAGCCCTCAGTCAAAACCGCACGATCGGACCCCAACACCACCGCACGATGCTCAAACGCACTACGCGTCGATGCCAGAGAGAACCCGATATCAATGAGGGTCGTCTCCGGTCGCGCGTCCAGGTGGGAGAGCAGCCCTTCGGCCTGGGCACGCAACGCGCTCTCGGACTTCCCCGAGACCAGCCACGGCACGAGCCCGGAAGGCAGTTGCCCTGTCTCCTCCGGTGCTTCGCCCTCCGGGTCGGCCGGAGGCTCCTGCTCCAGGATGATGTGCGCATTGGTGCCGCTGATCCCGAAGGACGAGACACCCGCCCGACGGGGCTCATCGCCCTCCGGCCACGGCGTGGCCCCGGTGAGCAGCCTCACCCCGCCCGCCGACCAGTCCACGTGGGGAGACGGCTCATCCACATGCAGGGTTTGCGGCAGCATCCCGTGCCGCATCGCCTGCACCATCTTGATGACGCCGGCCACGCCCGCCGCCGCCTGCGTATGGCCGATGTTGGACTTGATGGAGCCGAGCCACAGCGGCCGCGCCTGGGGCCGGTCCTGCCCGTACGTGGCCAACAGCGCCTGCGCCTCGATCGGATCGCCCAGCGTCGTACCCGTGCCATGCGCCTCGACGACATCCACCTGCTTGGCCGAGAGTTTGGCGTCGGCCAGGGCCTGGCGGATCACTCGCTGCTGAGACGGGCCGTTGGGGGCGGTAAGGCCGTTGCTCGCACCGTCCTGGTTGATGGCGGAGCCGCGTACCACCGCCAGTACCGGGTGGCCGTTGCGGCGCGCGTCCGACAGCCGCTCCAACAGCAGCATGCCCACACCCTCGCCCCAGCCCGTGCCATCCGCGGCCGCCGCGAACGCCTTGCACCGGCCGTCCGGGGCGAGACCCCGCTGACGGCTGAACTCCACGAAGGTTCCGGGGGTGGACATCACCGTGACGCCGCCCGCGAGGGCGAGTGTGCACTCCTGGCGCCGAAGGGCCTGACCGGCCCAGTGCAGCGCCACCAGGGACGACGAGCACGCCGTGTCGACGGTGACCGCCGGGCCTTCGAGGCCCAGGGTGTAGGCCACCCGGCCGGAGGCGATGCTGCCCGCGGTGCCGTTGCCCAGGTAGCCCTCCACACCTGCGGGCAGCGAGGTCAGACCGGTGCCGTAGTCGTGGTACATCACACCGGTGAAGACACCGGTCTTGCTGCCCCGCACCGACTCCGGGTCGATACCGGCCCGCTCGAACGCCTCCCAAGCCGTCTCCAGCAGCAGTCGCTGCTGGGGGTCGGTCGCGAGCGCCTCGCGCGGGGACATCCCGAAGAACGCCGGGTCGAAGTCACCGGCGCCGTGCAGAAAGCCGCCCTCGCGCGCATAGCTCTTGCCGACCGCACCCGGGTCGGGGTCGTACAGCCCCTCGACGTCCCAGCCACGGTCCTGGGGGAAGCCCGAGATGGCGTCCTCGCCGGCGGCCACCGACCGCCACAGCTCCTCGGGCGAACGCAGCCCGCCCGGGTAGCGGCAGCTCATCGCCACGATCGCGATCGGCTCGTGGTCCACGGACTCCGCTTCCTGGAGCCGCTGACGCGTCTGGTGGAGTTCGGCAATGACTCGCTTGAGGTAATCCCGGAGTTTGTCTTCGTTGCTCATCGCGCTTTCCCAATCACAAGGCTGTCGGCAGATAGCGGAGGGGCATTGCTTCAGATTGCTTCAGAGAATTCCGAGATCCTCGTCCACCATCTTGAAGAGTTCGCCATCCGTCGCCGATTCGAGTTGGTCGACGAGAGCAGCGCCGCTGCTCGGGACTTCCTGTGCGTCGCCGTACTTTGCCAAGAGCTCCCGCAGGCGTGACACCACATCCGTGCGGCCGATCTCCTCCCAGGTCATCGCCGACAGACCGGCTTCGAGCTGATCGATGCCCACGGATACGGGCACCGAGGTGGCGGCGGATCCGGCGTCCCGCGTCAGCTCGTGGTGAAGGTGCTGGGCCAGGGCGGTGGGGGTCGGGTGGTCGAAGACCAGCGTCGCGGTCAGACGCAGTCCGGTCACCGTGCCGAGCCGGTTGCGCAATTCCACCGCCGTCAGCGAATCGAAGCCGAAGTCCTTGAACGCACGGCCCGGTTCCACGGTTTCGGGGCCGCCGTGGCCCAGCACCGCGGCGACATTCCGCCGTACCGTGTCCAGCACCAGGCGTTCGCCTTCCGCATACGAGGCTCCGGCCAGCCGCGCCCGCAACGCCTCCGCCGCCCCGGCTGCCCCGGCCACTCCGGTGGATTCCGCCGTCGCCCGGCGGGCGGGCACCCGTACCAACTCCCGCATCAAATGCGGTACTTCTGCGAGGCCGTCCCGGGCGGCGGACCTCCAAACCGCCGTGTTCAGCCGTGCGGCGGCGATGACCGGGCCATCGCTCGCACAGGCGGCGTCGAACAGTGCGAGCCCCTCTGCCGACGACAGGGCCGAGATGCCGACCTGGTCCATCCGCCGCCTGTCCACCTCGGCCAACCCCTCGGTCATCCCGCTGCGTTCTTCCCACAGACCCCAGGCCAGCGACAGGCCGGGGAGGCCGTGCGCCCGACGCTGTGAGACCAACGCGTCGAGGAAGGCATTCGCGGCGGCGTAGTTGCCCTGTCCGGCGGCCCCGAACATGCCCGCCACTGAGGAGAAGACCACGAACGCCGACAGGTCGAGTCCGGCCGTCAGCTCATGCAGGGCGAGTGCCGCCTCCGCCTTCGGTCGCAGCACGGTGTCCAGCCGCTCCGGAGTCAACGACGCGATCACGCCGTCGTCCAACACTGCGGCGGCGTGGACGACGCCCTTGAGCGGATGTGAGGCGGGGATGTCCGACAACACCGCGCCGAGGGCATCCCGGTCGGCCACATCGCAGGGCGCCCAGGTCACCGACGCCCCGGCCGAGGCCAGCTCATCGGCCAGCTCTGGCGCGCCCTCGGCCGCCGATCCCCTGCGGCTGAGCAGCACCAGATGCCGCACACCGTGGTCGGCCACCAGGTGCCGGGCCAGCAGACCGCCCAGGGTGCCGCTGGCCCCGGTGATGAGGACTGTGCCCTCAGGATCCCATGTCGCCGCAGCGTCCTGTTCCGCCTCTCCGTCGGCTCGGACCAGCCTCGCCGCCACTACGCGCCCTCCGCGTACGGCCAACTGCGGCTCGCCCGAGGCGAGGGCCGTGGCCAGCGGAACGGAGCCGAGCTCCATGGGTTCGTCCACATCGAGGAGGAGCAGTCGGCCGGGGTGTTCGGCCTGCGCGGATCGCACCAGACCCCATACCGCCGCCGCTGCCAGGTCGTCCACGCCCTCGGAGGAGGTGGTGGCCACGGCGCCGCGAGTGGTGATGACCAGGCGGGAGTCGGCGAACCGCTCCTCGGCCAACCACTCTTGCATTCGCTCCAGCGCCTGATGCGACACACCACGCAGACCCTGGTGGGTGTCGCCACCGGTGCCGGTCGCGGCGGCCAGCACCCACTCCGGCAGAGGTTCGCCCTCGGCGCCGGACCGGGCAAGGGCCTCCAGATCAGGGTGCGTTCGCACCTGCCAGCCCGCCGACCGCAGGACCGTGGCCAGCTCGCTGTCCTCCTCACCGATCACCGCACAGCGTGCGGTGATCGGCGTGTCGGCCGCGGGCGGGATGGCGTTCCACCGCAGTCGGTACAGCGACTCATGGGAGGTGCCGCGCGCGGCGTCGATCTGCTCGGCGGAAACCGGGCGCGTCACCAACTCCGCCACCGAGGCCATCAACCGGCCCGTCTCATCGGCCACGGCGAGCGACAGACCGTCGGCCCCGGCCGCCGCCAGTCGCACGCGGACCGTGGTCGCGCCGGTGACGTGCGCCGACACCCCGTTCCAGGCGAACGGCAAGCGAACCTGCTCCGCGTCCGAGGTCACCAGGCCACCGGGCCCCGCCATATGGAGAGCGGCGTCGAGCAACGCGGGGTGCACGCGGAACCGCGCGGCGTCCGGCCACTGCTCCTCGGCCAGTGCCACCTCGGCGAACACCTCGGTGAACGCCTCAGTGGACGCTTCAGTGGACGCCTCGGTGAACGCCTCGCCTTCGCGCCGCCAAGCGGCCCGCACGCCCTGGAACGCGGGCCCGTACGCGAGCCCGCCAAGCGCGAAGCGCTCGTACATGCCGCTGATGTCGATCGCCTCGGCATCCCTGGGCGGCCACACGCTCAGCTCGGCCGAGATCGCCGCTTCCGGCCCCTCGGCCTGGGTCAGGAGGCCGGTGGCGTGGCGCGTCCAGGGTCCGTCCTCATCAGCGGATTCCTGCCGGGAGTAGACGGTGACGGATCGGCGGCCGTCGTCATCGGTTCCGGCCACCATCACCTGGAGCTGGATCGCACCGCGTTCGGGAAGGACCAGCGGGGCCTCCAGCACCAGGTCGTCCACCTGGTCACAGCCGAAACGGCCACCGGCATGCAACGCCAGATCCACGAAGGCCGTCCCCGGCACCACCACCGAGCCCAGCACGGCGTGGTCGGCCAGCCAGGCGTGGGTACGCGCGGACAGCCGGCCGGTGAACAGGCATCCGTCGGAGTCGGGCAGCCGCACGGCGGCACCGAGCAGGGGATGTTCCTCGGACCGCAGTCCCGCCGAGGCCACGTTGCCCGCCGCCCCACTGGCCTCGAGCCAGTACCGCTTCCGCTGGAAGGCGTAAGTCGGCAGCTCCACGTGGTGTACGGGAGTCGGCGCGAGCAACGCCGCCCAGTCCACCGGGACGCCACGGACGAAGATCCGAGCCAATGCCTCCTGGAGCGTGGCGCTCTCGCCTCGGCCGCTGCGCAGGGCGGAGACGAACTCGACGTCCGGCGCGCACTCCTGTCCCATGCCGGAGAGCACCCCGTCCGGGCCCAGCTCCAGTGAGGTCGTCACACCCGCCTCCGCGAGAGCCGCCAGGCCGTCGGCGAAGCGCACGGTCTCACGGACGTGCCGCACCCAATACTCGGCGGAGCACAGCGCATCGACGACAGCCACCAGTCCCGTCACGTTCGACACGACGGAGATACGCGGAGGCGCGTACGACAACCCCTCGGCCACCTGCCGGAACCCGGCCAGCATCGGCTCCATCAGGGGCGAGTGGAAGGCGTGGGAGACCCGCAGCCGCTTGGTCTTGACGCCCTGAGCCGCAAACTGCCCGGCAACCTCCATCACCGCCTCTTCCACACCGGAGATCACGGTCGAGAGCGGACCGTTGACCGCCGCCACACTCACCTCAGCCTCACGACCGGCCAGGAGCGGCAGTACGTCGGCCTCAGCCGCCCGCACCGACACCATCACCCCACCCGACGGCAGCGCCTGCATCAACCGCCCACGTGCCACCACCAACGCACACGCGTCCTCCAGTGACAACACCCCCGCCACATGCGCCGCCACCAGCTCACCAATCGAATGCCCTGCTACGAAGTCGGGTCGCACACCCCACGACTCCACCAACCGGAACAGCGCCACCTCCACCGCAAACAACCCACACTGCGTATACGCGGTCTCATCCAGCCCCGCCGCGTCCCCGAACACCACATCCCGCAGTGGCCGCTCCAACACCCCATCGAACAGGGCACACACCTGGTCAAACACGTCCGCGAAGACCGGGAACGCCTCATACAGCTCCCGACCCATCCCGACCCGCTGACTCCCCTGACCCGAGAACAACACCGCCAGCTTCCCCGGCACCGCCGAACCCCGCACCACACCAGCCGCCGGTACGTCATCCACCAGCGCATCCAGCCCGGCCGCGAAGCCCTGACGGTCACCGGACAGCACCACCGCCCGATGCTCGAACACCGAGCGCGTGGTCACCAGCGACGAGGCCACATCCGCGACCGATGCCTCGGCGTCCAGTTCTCCACGCACCGCCGACAGCAACCGCTCCACCTGCGCCCGCAACGCATCCTCGGATTTCGCCGACACCACCCACGGCACCTGTGCCGAACCTGCGGGTCCGTCCGTCACCGGCTCGGCGACACTCCGTTCCTCGGGGGCCTGCTCCACGATCACATGCGCATTGGTCCCGCTGGCGCCGAAGGAGGAGACACCCGCACGCCTCGGGTGCCCCGTATCCGGCCATTCCGTGGCGTCCATGAGCAACCGCACCGCGCCCTCGGACCAGTCCACATGCGGCGACGGCTCATCCACGTGCAGCGTCCTCGGCAGTACGCCGTGCCGCATCGACAGCACCATCTTCATCACACCCGCCACACCGGCCGCCGCCTGCGCATGACCGATGTTCGACTTGATCGAACCGAGCCACAGCGGCCGCTCCCCGGCCGCCCGCTCCTGGCCGTACGTCGCCAGCAACGCCTGCGCCTCGATGGGATCGCCGAGCGTCGTGCCCGTACCGTGTGCCTCGACCGCGTCCACCTCAGCGGCCGACAGCCCAGCACTCGCCAGCGCGGCCCGGATGACCCGCTGCTGCGACGGGCCGTTGGGGGCCGTCAGTCCGTTGGACGCGCCGTCCTGGTTGACCGCGGATCCGCGGACGACGGCAAGCACGCGGTGGCCGTTGCGCCGTGCGTCCGAGAGCCGTTCCAGCAGCAGCATGCCGACGCCCTCGGAAAACCCCGTACCGTCGGCGGCCCCCGCGAACGCCTTGCAGCGACCGTCGGCCGACAGCCCCCGCTGACGGCTGAACTCCACGAACAGGGCGGGGGTCGACATCACCGTCACGCCACCCGCGAGCGCGAGCGAGCACTCGCCCTGGCGCAGCGCCTGGGCCGCGAGATGCAGCGCCACCAGCGACGACGAGCAGGCGGTGTCCACCGTCACCGCGGGCCCTTCGAACCCGAAGGTGTAGGAGACGCGGCCCGAGGCGATGCTGCCGGCGGTGCCGTTGCCGATGTAGCCCTCGACTCCTTCCGGCACCGTGGCCGAGCCGTAGTCGTGGTGCATGATTCCGGCGAAGACGCCCGTCTGGCTGCCGCGCACCGACGCCGGGTCGATACCGGCCCGCTCCAGCGCCTCCCACGATGCCTCCAGCAGCAGCCGCTGCTGCGGATCCATCGCCAACGCCTCACGCGGCGAAATCCCGAAGAACTCCGGATCGAAATCACCCGCGTCGTACAGGAAACCACCCTCACGCGCATACGCCGTGCCCCGGTGATCGGGATCGGGGTGATACAGACCTTCCAGGTCCCAGCCACGATCGTCCGGAAAGGCGGCGATGGCGTCTCCGCCGCGGGCCAGTAGCCGCCACAGGTCCTCGGGGGATTTCACCCCACCGGGGAAGCGGCAGCTCATGCCCACGATGGCGATCGGCTCGTCCTGAGAGGCGGCCACCGACGCACGACGTCCTGCGTCGGCAGCCGCTTCGCCGCTCCTGCCCAGCAGTTCATCACGGAGGTGGCGGGCGAGCGCCAGGGGCGAGGGGTAGTCGAAGACCAGGGTGGCGGGCAGGCGCAGCCCGGTGGCCGTGTTCAGCCGGTTGCGCAGTTCGACGGCCGTCAGCGAGTCGAACCCGAGCTCCTTGAACGCACGCTCCGGCTCGACCTGCTCCACATCCGAGTAGCCAAGCACCGCGCCGACCCCGCCACGCACGAGATCCAGCAGGGTCTGCTCCCGCTCGGCCTCCGAAAGCCCCGCGAGCCGGACGAGGTCACCGTGCAGGGGTGTGTCCATGCCCGGCGCGACGTCCGCAAGGGCTCTCCGCGAGGGGGTACGCACCAGCCGTCGGAGCAACGGCGGTACGGCTCCGGCGCCACCACGAAGCGCCGCCGGGGCGATCCGCACGGGAACCAGCAGCGACTGGTCCATGGCGCTTGCCGCGTCGAGGAGCGCAAGGCCTTCGTCCGACGACAGCGGGATGACGCCACCGCGCTCCATCCGGGCGACGTCGGCGTCGGCGAGGTGGCCGGTCATATCGCTGCGTTCGGCCCAGAAGCCCCAGGCCAACGACACCCCCGCAAGTCCACGCGCCCGGCGGCGCGCCGCCAACGCATCCAGGAACATATTCGCCGCCGCATAGTTCCCCTGACCCGCCGCACCAAAAGTCGCAGCAGCAGACGAGAACATCACAAACGCCGACAGACCCAGATCCCGCGTCAACTCATCCAGATACACCGCCGCATCGACCTTCGGCCGCAGCACCGCATCCATACGTTCCGGCGTCAACGACTCCACCACACCGTCGTCCAGCACACCGGCCGCATGCACCACACCACGCAACGGACGATCCACCGGAATACGCGCCAGCACACCCGCCAACGCCTCACGGTCGGCGACATCGCAGGCCACCACCGTCACCGACGCACCCAACCCCGCCAGCTCGGCCTCCAACTCCACTACACCAGCCGCCTCCCGACCCCGCCGAGAGACCAGCACCAGATGCCGCACCCCACGCTCAGCCACCAAATGCCGCGCCACCAAACCACCCAACGTTCCCGTGGCACCGGTCAACAGAACCGTGCCCTCGGCAGCCCACCCAAAGCCCGACCCAGCTCCCTCAGCAGAAACCGCAGGAACAACGGCACGCGACAACCGAGGCGCCAGGACCTTCCCGGAACGGACCGCCACCTGAGGTTCCGCACACGACAGCACCGCCCGAAGCACACCGGCCGACACCGGCACGTCATCCACATCCACCAGAACGAACCGATCCGGATGCTCAGCCTGAGCCGACCGCACCAAACCCCACACCGCGGCAGCCGCCACACCCGGCACATCCTCACCCGCCACGGCCGCCACCGCACCCCGCGTCACCACCACCAACCGCGAACCGGCAAACCGCTCCTCCCCCAACCACCCCTGCACCACACCCAGAGCACGGTGCGCGAAGTGGCGCGTGGCGGACGGAAGATCCTGTGCACTCGAATCCGAATCGGACGCACATGTCACGAGGACGACATCCGGGGAGCCAGCCAGGGTGGCCAGCTCCGGGCTGCTCACTACGGCCTGCCCTGCCGCCTCCAAGGCGGCGGCGAGGCCGAGATCGTCCGATCCGACTATCGCCCACTGAGCCTGAGATGCCGTCCCCCGCATGCCCTCTGTGGGCACGCGATCCCATTCCACGGTGAACAGCGAGTCCCTGGCCACCTGCGGGGACGCGGTGAGCTGCTCGGGCGCCACCGGTCGCCCCACAAGAGAGTCGACCGAAGCCACCGGCACTCCGTCGGAGTCCGCCACCAGCACCGAGATCCCCTCGGTGCCCGACGGCGACAGGCGCACCCGCAGCGCTGTCGCGCCCGTGGCGTACAGGGAGACGCCTGTCCAGGCGAACGGCAGACGCGCGGGGCCCGTCTCCTCATCGTCCGGGCCCACCCCGGCCATATGCAGGGCGGCGTCGAGGAGTGCCGGGTGCAGACCGAAACGGCCCGCCTCCGCCCGCTGCTCCTCCCCAAGCGCCACCTCAGCGAACACCTCATC
>NZ_JBHYVB010000308.1:0-9985 GCF_042750115.1 Streptomyces sp. NPDC059455 | reverse complement strand
GGGGTGACAGCGGGGGGCCGGACCCCGGGAGGACCCGGGGGACCGGCCGTCGTGGGTGTGCGGGGTCAGCGCTTGACCGCGAGCGTGACGCCATCACCCACGGTGAGCATGCTGATCTCGACGCGCGTGTCCTCCCGGAGGAGTTTGTTCATCTCGCGCAGGGCGGCGGTGTCGGCGTCCTGCGCGGCCGGGTCGATCACCCGGCCGAAGAAGAGGGTGTTGTCCAGGACGATGAGCCCGCCGCGCCGGAGCAGCGCCAGCGACTCCTCGTAGTAGTGGGCGTATCCGGTCTTGTCCGCGTCGATGAAGACCAGGTCGAACTCCCGGCCCTCCCGCCGCAGTCCGGCCAGTGTGTCCCTCGCGTCACCGATGCGCACATCGATGCGGTCCGCCACGTCGGCACGCTCCCAGAACGGGCGGCCCAGCCCCGGCCACTTCGGCGTGATGTCGCAGGTGATCAGCGTGCCGTCGGCGGGCAGCGCCCGCGCCATGCACAGTGTGCTGTATCCGGTGAAGGTGCCGATCTCCAGCACCGAACGGGCGCCCACGAGCCGCACCAGCAGCCCCAGGAGCTGGCCCTCCTCGGGCATCACCTGCATGGCCTGCGCGGCCGGCAGACCGGCGGTCTCCGCTCGCAGCCCGGCCAGGATCTCGTCATCGCGCAGGGACAGTTCCCGTACATAGCCGAGAATTTCTTCGGTCACATCGACTTGCTGAGCCATCGGATTTCCGCACCCCGCAAAGGTGAAAGGGAAAGTCAATGCGACCGATGCTAAGAATCCGCCGACGCGCCGCGCAATGGCGTCTGCCGGAATACCGGAACCCATATTCCGGGCTGAGGGGGGTCTAGGGGGGATCCTTAGGGGATTTGTGCGATCACCCGGACAATATCGTGAACGCGGAAGCGCGTGTCATGGTCGGCACGTTGTTCACAACGCGCTGCGGAGGCGATGAATGAGCGGACATGCGGAAGCGCCGCGGCTCATGGTGCTGGGCGCAGGAACGATGGGACTGGGAATCACCTCGCTCGCCGTCGGCCACGGAATCCCGGTGACGGTCGTCGAGGTGGACGAGGCCAGGGCCGGCCGGGCGCGGGCCGCGGTCACCGAACGGCTCCGCATGGCCCAGCTCATGGGAGCCCTGCCGGCCGACCGGCCGCGGGGCGAGCTGACGGTCACCGCGTCCCCGGCCGACGGCCGGGACGCCACCGCCGTGGTGGAGGCCGTCACCGAGGACACCCCCACCAAGGCCAAGGTGCTCGAGGCGGTCGCCGGGCTCACCGGAGCCCAGGTGCCGCTGATCTCCAACACCTCCTCCATCCCGATCGACGAACTGGCCGGTTTCGTCGCCGATCCGGCACGGCTGGTCGGCACCCACTTCATGAACCCGCCCTATCTGATCCCCACGGTGGAGGTGATCCGCGGCCCCCGCACGGGGGAAGCGGTGATGACCGCCGTGACGGATCTGCTGCGGGCGCTGGAGCGCAAGCCGGTCGTCGTCGGCGACGGGCCGGGGTTCGTCACCAGCCGGGTGCTGCACCCGATGATCAACGACGCGATCCGGGTGGTGCAGGAGGGCACCGCGACCGTGGAGGCCGTGGACGACCTCATGCGGGAGTGCCTCGGCCACCGCACCGGGCCGCTGCGCACCGCGGACCTGATCGGCCTGGACAACCTCGCCGACTCGCTGCGCGTGCTGCAGACGCGCACCGGAGACTCCCGGTGCGCGCCGAGCGAATTGCTGCTGGAGAAGGTCCGCGACGGCCACTTGGGCCGCAAGTCGGGCCGTGGGTTCTACGCATACGGGAAGGAACTGGCGTGACCATCTCATCGAAGCCGGGCAGCCACACCGCCGAGACGGTGGCGCAGGAGGTGCAGCAGTTCCTCGAACAGCGCACCAAGCAGACCTGGGACCCGGACACCGATCTGTTCGGCAGCGGTGCCGTGTCCTCGATGTTCGCCATGGAACTGGTCGTGCACCTGGAGTCGACCTTCGACGTGGTGATCACCGGCCCCGACCTGGCGCTGGACAACTTCCGCACGGTGAACGCGATGACCACGATGGTCCTGCGCCTGCGCGAGGCACAGCCGTGACCGACGCCGCCACCAGCCACGCGGAGCTGGTCAGCGGGTTGATCGGGGACCGCGCCGACGCCTGGGACCTGGCCGGGGAGTTGCCCCGCGACCTGCTGGTCAAACTCGGCGCTTCCGGAGTGCTGTGCGCACAGGTCGACCCCGAGCACGGCGGCACCGGACTGGACAGCCGGGCCAACGGCGAGCTCACCGCGCGGGTCGGCGCCCGGTGCAGCTCCCTGCGCAGCGTGATGACCTCGCAGGGCATGGCGGCCTGGACCGTACGGAGGCTCGGTGGCGCGGAGCAGTGGGACACCTTTCTGCCCCGGCTGACCTCCGGCGACCTTGCGGCGGTCGGGTTCAGCGAGCCCGGGGCGGGCAGCGACCTGTCGGCGATGGAGACCGAGATCGCCGACGACGGCGCACAGGTGGTCGTCACCGGGCGGAAGGTGTGGATCACCGCGGCCCACTACGCCGATCTGCTGGTGGTGTTCGGCACGTACCGGGGCGGCGCCACGGCCGTGGTCGTACCCGCACAGGCCCCCGGAGTCCGCATCACACGGGTGGCGAACCCGCTGGGCTGCCGCGCCGCGGGCCACGCCGACATCACCCTGGACGCGGTCCGGGTGCCCGCCGATCACGTACTCGGCGGCACCGGGCTGCCGCTGCCCCTCGCGACCACCGCCGCGCTCACCTACGGGCGGATGTCCGTGGCGTGGGGGTGTGTCGGCATTCTGCGCGCGTGTCTGGACGCCGCCGCCGCGCACACCGCCACCCGGGAGCAGTCCGGCCGCATACTCGCCGAGCACCAGTTGGTGGCCCGGCACCTGGCCGAGTTGTATGTCGCGGAGCGGCACGCCACCCGGGCCTGCGAACACGCCAGTGCCTCCTGGGACACCGGCTCGCCCGACATGGCGGTGGACGCGGTGCACGCGAAGTACGTGGCCTCGCGCGAGGCGGCCGAGGGCGCGGCCCGCGCCGTACAGCTCCTGGCGTCCACCGCGGCCTCCGACGGCCATGTGGTGGCCCGGGCGTACCGCGACGCGAAGCTGATGGAAGTCATCGAGGGCACCAGCGAGATCTGCCAGCTCATCCTGGCCCAGCACACCCGGAAGCCGGCCCAGCACACGCGGAGGAAGGTGCAAGCATGACGGAGGGGAAGCCCGTGAGCGGGAGCGAGCCGCCGACGGCCGTCAAATGTCTCGTCTGGGACCTGGACAACACCCTGTGGCGCGGCACCCTGCTCGAGGACGGCGAGGTGCCGCCGTTCGAGTGGGTGCGCGATGTCATCACCACCCTCGACGGACGTGGCATTCTCCAGTCGGTCGCCAGCAAGAACGACCACGACCACGCCTGGGCGCGCCTGGAGGCGCTGGGCCTCGCCGAGTACTTCGTCCTGCCGCACATCGGCTGGGGGCCCAAGTCGGAGGCGGTGCGCGCCATCGCGGAGCGGCTGAACTTCGCCCACCGCGCCATGGCCTTCGTGGACGACCAGCCCGCCGAACGCGCCGAGGTCGCCTACCAGCTCCCGGAGGTGCGCTGCTACCCGGCCGAGGACGTGGCCGGGCTCACCGGACTGCCCGAGTTCAGCCCCGCCGTGGTCACCGTGGACTCGCGGCAGCGCCGGACCATGTACCAGTCGGGTTTCCGCCGGGACGCCGAGCGGGCCGAGTTCAGCGGCCCCGACGAGGAGTTCCTGCGCACCCTGGACATCCGGATGGCCATCGCCCGCGCCACCGAGCGGGAGCTGTCCCGGGTCGAGGAACTGACCCTGCGCACCAGCCAGATGAACGCCACCGGGGTGCACTACTCCGACTCCGTACTGCGCGGACTGCTCACCGACCCCGCCCATGAGGTGCTGGTCATCACGATGGCCGACCGGTTCGGCCCGCACGGGGCCGTCGGCATCGTGCTGCTGGAGCGGCACCCGAAGGTGTGGCATCTGAAACTGCTCGCCACCTCCTGCCGCGTGGTCTCCTACGGCGCCGGGTCCACCGTGCTGAACTGGCTGGCCGACCAGGCGGCGCGGGCCGGGGCGCACCTGGCCGCCGACTTCCGGCGCACCGACCGCAACCGGATGATGGAGGTCGCCTACCGCTTCGCCGGGTTCGCCGACACCATCTGCGGGTGCACCGCCGCCCTCGCGGTCCCCGGCGAGGAGGGGGTCGAACGCCTCCACCTCACCCCCGCGTTCCAGCCGGCCCCGACGACGCTGCGGCTGACGGCGCCTGAGCTCGCCGACGCGGCGCTGCCGCACTCCCGCTGACCGGGCGTCCCTCCGCCCCGGATCCTCGCGTTCGCCTCTGACTGGTTTGGGTGATCACTGTGCTTGTGCTCGGGCTCAACGGCAACTTCTCCGCCGCGGACACCGATGTGGTGCCGCAGTTGGGCGAGGTGTTTTTCCACGACTCGGCGGCTTCTTTGATCCGCGACGGCGAACTCGTGGCCGCGGTGGAGGAGGAGCGGCTCAACCGGATCAAAAAGACGACGAAGTTTCCCCTCAACGCGGTCCGTGAATGCCTGGCCCTGGCCGGTGCGCGGCCCGAGGACGTCGACGCGGTCGGCTACTACTTTCCCGAGAACCACATCGACACCGTCCTCAACCACCTCTACACCGAATATCCGCGGGTGCCGCTGCGCTACTCCCGGGAGCTGATCCGGGAGCGGCTGAAGGAGGGCCTGGACTGGGACCTGCCGGACGAGAAGCTGGTGTACGTACCGCACCACGAGGCACACGCGTACTCCTCGTATCTGCACTCCGGCATGGACTCGGCCCTGGTCCTGGTGCTGGACGGCCGCGGCGAACTGCACTCCGGCACCGTCTACCGTGCCGAGGGCACCCATCTGGAGAAGCTGGCCGACTACCCCGTGCCCAAGTCGCTGGGCGGGCTCTATCTGAACGCCACCTACCTCCTCGGCTACGGCTTCGGCGACGAGTACAAGGTGATGGGCCTGGCCCCCTGGGGCGACCCCGAGACCTACCGCGACACCTTCGCCAAGCTCTACACCCTCCGCGACAACGGCGAGTACGAGCTGCACGGCAACATCATGGTGCCGAACCTGGTCAGCCCGCTGTTCTACGCCGAGGGCTTCCGGCCGCGCCGCAAGGGCGAGCCGTTCACCCAGGCACACCGCGACTTCGCCGCCGCGCTCCAGGAGACGGTCGAGAAGATCGTGCTGCACATCCTCCAGCACTGGGCCAAGACCAGTGGCCTGCCGCGCCTGTGTTTCGGCGGCGGCGTCGCCCACAACTCCAGCCTCAACGGCCTGATCCTCAAATCCGGGCTGTTCGACGAGGTGTTCGTGCACCCCGCCTCGCACGACGCGGGCGCGGGCGAGGGCGCCGCCTACGCCGCGGCGGCGAGCCTCGGTACCCTCCAGCGGCCGAGGAAGCGGCTGCTCAGCGCGAGCCTCGGCCCGGCGCTGGGCGACCGGGCGCGGATCAGGGCCCGGCTGGCCGACTGGGCGCCCCTGATCGATGTGGAATTCCCCGACGACGCCGTGGAGACCGCGGCCGGACTCCTCGCCGGGGGAGAGGTGCTCGGCTGGGCACACGGCCGGTCCGAGTTCGGCCCCCGCGCCCTGGGCCACCGCAGCATCGTCGCGGACGCGCGCCCCGAGGAGAACCGCACCCGCATCAACGCGATGGTCAAGAAGCGCGAGGGCTTCCGGCCGTTCGCCCCCGTCGTCACCGCCGAAGCCGCCCCCGACTACTTCGACCTCTCCGGCGCGGAGGGCCACCACGAGTTCATGTCCTTCGTGGTGCCGGTGCTGCCGGAGCGCCGTACGGAACTCGGCGCGGTCACCCACGTGGACGGCACCGCCCGGGTGCAGGTCGTATCGGCCGAGTCGGGTGAGCGGTTCCACCGCCTGGTGCGGCGGTTCGGCGAGCTCACCGGCACCCCGGTGCTTCTCAACACCTCCTTCAACAACAACGCCGAACCCATCGTGCAGAGCCTCGACGACGTGGTGACCAGCTTCCTCACCACCGACCTGGACGCCCTGGTGGTGGAGGACTGCCTGGTGCGCGCCAAACCCTCGCCCGACCTGGGCGCCCTGGTGCCGCGATTCCGCCCGGTGACCCGGCTGGCCGAGCGCAGGACCGCCGGTCCGGACGCCTCGGCGGGAGCGAAGGCCCACGAGATCTCCCTCGACTACGACGGCGGCCCGACCGCGAAGGTGTCGCCCGAGCTGTACGAACTGCTCGGCGCGGTGGACGGCACCAGCACGCTCGGGGATCTGGCCAAGACCGTCGCGGGCGGGCTGTCGGAGACACTGGCCGCCGAGGTGTTCGCCCTGTGGGAGCAGCGGTTCGTCACCCTGGTACCGGCCGGGGACACAGGGCCCTTGGCGGACGACGGTACGCGGGAGCGCTGACCCGATGGCGGCGGACCCGATCACCGAAGCGCACCGGGAGATCACCCGGCTGCTGACGAAACTGGGCCGATCCTCCGGCACCCGCCCGGACGCCCTCGTGGAGGCGTGCGTGGCCTGCCTGGAGGCCGCCCAGTGCACCTCGGCCGCCGCCACCGGCCAGGAACACCCGGACACCGGCGCCCAGGAGGCGCTGCACGCGGTCAACGCGGCGGCCCTGGCCATCAGATACGCCCTGGTCAAAGCGGGCGACGAACGCCGTCGCGCGGCCGCGGCACGGACGGGGGAGAGCGTCACCTGAACACTCCGCGCGTCACCTGAACACTCCGCTGGGAGTGCCCCCTTCAGGGCGCGAAACCAACTGGTCCCTTCCCCCACGGCACTCGGGGGAAGGGACCAGTCGTGTGCGGGCGGGGGAGTCTTACGACGGGGTGGGGGACGGGCTCAGCTGGGTGGCCAGGTCGTCCACGAGGGAGTGGAGTTCGTCTTCGTCCTTCGCGATGCCGAAGAGGTAGAAGTCCGGGCGTACCAGCACCGCCAGCGCGTCCATCTCCGACAGATAGGGCAGGTACCGGCCCTCCACGTCCAGCGCGTCGCGTGGGCCCAGGTCGGTCGTGGGTGTGTCCGCGGGGAGCAGGCGCACCAGCCGGGTGCCGATGCTGTCGAGGAACTTCAGGCGTCGCGCGTCCAGTGTCGGGACCACGTCCTCGGCGTGGAGGAGGACGAAACCGGTGCCCACCACGTCGTCGAAGAGGCCGGTGGTCCCCGCGCGGTGCACTCGCCACTGGGGGCCCGCCTGGCCGGCGTACGGTGCCGGGCGGCCCTGACCGTCCTGCCGCAGCAACCCGTCCACGAGCGGCTTCACCACGGAGCGGCGGGCGGCGCTCGGGCCGATGTTGCGTTTGCGTGCGGCCAGCATCGCCGCGTCACGGTCCGCCGCCGCGGCCGGGTCCGCCATGCACACCACCCGGCCCAGACCCACCGACATCTCGACCGCGTGCCGCACGTGTGCCCGCCGCTCGGTGGTGTAGGTGTCCAGCAGCGTCGGTGCCGCGTGTCCGCCCAGGACCAGGTCCAGCTTCCAGGCCAGATTGGCCGCGTCACGGAATCCGGAGCACATGCCCTGCCCGGCGAACGGCGGCATCAGGTGTGCCGAGTCCCCGGCCAGCAGCATCCTTCCGGCCCGCCAGCGCTCCGCCCAGCGGGCCTGGAAGGTGTAGACCGCGTGCCGGTCCAGGACGCCGTTGTCGGGCGTCACATCGAACAGCCGCAGCAGCTCCCAGGCGCTCTCCACGGTGCCGAAGTGCTCGGGGTCGTCCGCGGGCACCCGCATGAACTCGTACCGCCGGTGGCCGGGGCCCGCGGACACCGCCGTCCGGGGGCGCGCCGGGTCGCAGATCTCCAGGTTGTTCGGCCGGAACTCGCGGTGCTCGTGCAACCGCACATCGCAGATCAGCCAGTCGTACGAGAAGTCGAGGTCCGTCATGGTGGTGCCGACACCCGTCCGCACCAGGCTGTTCGCGCCGTCGCAGCCGACCACCCACAGCGCGGTGAGGTCCGTCTTCTCCCCGTCCGGGCCCACTACGGTCAAGGTCACATGGTCGCCGTCGTCCGCGAGTCCCACCGCCTCGTATCCGCGCAGGATCCGCAGCGGCGGCAGCGTCGCACCGTGCTCGATCAGCGCGGACTCCAAGGCCGGTTGATATGCCGACAGTGCCTCCGGCCAGGTGCAGTGGCCCCGGTCGGCCACCTCGTGGTCGATCAGCGTCTCGCCCTTGGTGTTCTGCCAGGCGTGGTCCCGCGCGGGTTCGGTGAACTTGTCGAGCGAGTCGCCGATCCCGGCCGAGGCCAGGATGCGCGCGGCCTCACTGTCGAACCCGACCGCCCGGGGATGCCGGTACGGCTCCGGCCAGCGCTCCACCACCGTCACCCGCCGGCCGCGCTGGGCCAGCAGGACCGACAGCAGCTGGCCCACCGGTCCATAGCCGACGATCAGCACCTCGGTTTCGAGGCCGTCCGTTTCTCGCGCGGTGTCCACCGCCGTCTCCTTCCCGCTCATGCGCCCGCCAGGATCAGATCGACCACCTCTTGGAATTCGTCCGCCTTCACCAGCACCTTGGTGCGCTCGACCCCGTCCTCGACGGTGAAGTAGCGCCTGCCGATCAGCACGATCTTCCCGTTGTCCGTGGCCCGGCTGCGGAAGGTGGTTCCGGCGAGCACCGAGTCCTGTGCGTAGTCGTCAAGGCTGTCCAGCCGGACAGCGTCCCAGCCGGACGGGTCGGCCAGCTCCGGCCGGAACCGGTACACCGGCTGCCAATCGCTCTCCTTGGGCCGCCGTTCCACCACCCGGTAGCCCTCGTGTTCGGTCACGCGGTACGAGCAGCCGTACTGGTGCTGCTCCTCCTCGGACAGGTACAGCGGCTCCGAATACGACGGCCCGGGGAAACCGACGTCCACGAGGTGGGTCCGGCCATCGAGGTGAACCAGGTCGAAGGTGTGTTCCCGCTCCGGGCCGAACGTGCCGTTCGCCTGCCGCACGGCCGCCGCCACCATGCGCACGTCGTAGCCGAGCTCCGCCAGCAGCGTGTGGAACAGCCGGTTGAGCTCGTAGCACACTCCGCCATGGCCCTCGGTCACCACATGCTCGAAGACCAGGTCCAGCGGGACGTTCGTCAGGTGCCGTGAGGCCGGGAGCCGGTCGGGGGCCGTGGAGTTGTCGTACGGGACCGCCATGAGATGCCGTTTGTGCAGATGCCGGAGGGTTTCGAGGGTCGGTGGGGGCGTCCCCTCCACCCCGATGCGCCGCAGATACTTCGCCACGTCGAACATGCTTTGTGTCACCTCTCCGTGCTCTGGTCGTCGTCTTCCGCCGCTTCCCCGGCCGCCACGTCTGTGTCCGTGGTGGCCGCGTCCAGCGCGAGCTGGTCCTGGAGGTGCTCGGCGGCCATCGACGGGGTGGGGTAGTCGAACAGCATCGCCGCCGCGAGCTGGAGGCCGGTGGCCGCGTTGAGGCGGTTGCGCAGTTCCACCGCGGTCAGCGAGTCGAACCCGATCTCGAAGAGGGCGTCGTCCGGCCCCACCGCGTCCGGGGTGGCGTGTCCGAGGACGGCCGCGGCTTCGGCGCGGACGAGTTCGGTGAGGCGCTGGTGCCGCTGGGTCGGGTCAAGGGCGGTCAACTGCTCGGTGAGGGACGGGGCGTCGTCCTCGGGCTGGGCTGTGGTGTGGGCGGTGGGCCGGTGATGGCCGCGTATGAGGGTGCGCAGCAGGGGCGGGAGTGCGTCCGGGCTGGTGTTGTTCTGGAGGGCGGCGAGGTCGAGTTTGAGGGGGACGAGGTGGGGGCGAGGGGTGGCGAGCGCGGTGTCGAGGAGGCGCATGCCGTCGGCATCGGTCAGGGGGATGACGCCGCTGCCACGGGTGCGTTGCTGCTGGGCGGTGGTCATGCGCGCGGTGAGGGCGCTGGTGGTTTCCCACAGGCCCCAGGCGAGTGAGGTGGCGGGGAGTCCGGCGGCGTGGCGTTGATGGATGAGGGCGTCGATGTA